>JAOAHJ010000038.1 GCA_026415295.1 Spirochaetota bacterium
TTTTTTTAGTTTTAATATTTTGTCTATTTGTAAATTTTCAAATATATTCAAATCTTTTTTAACTTTACTAATAATATTTTTTTCATCGTTTATTATTTCATATAAAGAATCTATATTAAATTCAAAAAAATTATTTGTAAATGATATTTCCCCTTTTATATTATTAACGGCAAAATTTTCTCTAAATGTTTTTAGAATATAAAAATTTTCGAAATTAAAAGGTTTTCCTTTAATATAAATATTTAAATTTATTTTTATATCATTATTTAATTTTAAGTAACAAAATACATTATTTAATTTTAATTTATTTTTAAAATCAATAGAATATATTGTTTCATTTTCTTTTTTTATTATAAATAAATTGGAATTATCTTGGATTAAGTTATTTTTATTATCCTCTAAAGTTTTAACAAAGATTTCTAGATTTTTATTAAAATATAGTTTATTTGAAAATATTTGTATTAATGACATTTTATAATATAAAATTTGTTAAACGAAAATTATTTTATTTTTAATAAAATATTTAAAAATAATAATAAAAATTAATCTTAGTAAACAAAAATACTATTTTTTTAAATTAATATTAATCCTAAATAAAAAATATATGAATAAAATAATTTACTTGTTTTTAAAAAAATAAAAAAATAAGTAACAATTAAAATGTGTTTAATTAAAAAATTTAAAATTAAAAAATAAATTTATTTAATTGCATTAACAAGATTTTTAAAACCTTCTGGATCTTCTATTGCCATATTTGACAATATTAGTCTATTTAATTTTATATTATTCTTATTAAGAAGATGTATAAATTTAGAATATGATAAACCAAAATCTCTTAATGCTGCATTTAGTCTAACTATCCATAATGATCTAAAATCTCTCTTTTTGAGTTTTCTTCCTATATATGCATATGCCATACTTTTTAATTGTTGTGTTTTTGCAACTCTATAAGCATTTCCTCTTCTGCCATAATAACCTTTGGAAGCTTTTAATATCTTTTTTCTTCTTTTTTTTGCAGCAGTGGCAACTTTAACCCTTGGCATCTATTTCTCCTTTTTATTTTATTAAATATTTATTAATTAAAATATAAAAATTAAGTATTATTATTTATAAGGAAAACATCCTTTTAAAATACTAACTTCTGATTTATTGCAAATAGTTGGCTTTCTAAGATTTCTTTTTCTTTTTTTAGATTTTCCAGTTAATAAATGGCTTTTAAAAGCTTTGAATCTTTTAATTTTACCTGAACCAGTTATTTTAAATCTTTTTTTTGCAGATGATTTTGTTTTAAGTTTTGGCATTTATATCTCCTTTTTATTATTTTGCTACTTCTTTTTTGCTGGTACAATAACCATTGTTAAGTTTTTTCCTTCAATTTTTGGTGGTTTTTCAACAATCCCTATTTCTGCAAGATCGTTTTTTATTCTTTCAAAAACTTCATATCCTTTATCTGCATGTAATATTTCTCTGCCTCTATACCTTAATCTAAATAATACATGACTTCCTTCTGCAAGAAACTCTTTTGCTTTTTTTAATTTAAAATCATAATCGTGTTCACCTATTCCAGGTGTAAATCTTATTTCTCTTAATTCTATTTTTTTCTGATGCTTTTTTGCTTCTTTCTCTTTTTTTTCTTTTTCAAATATAAATTTACCAAAATCCCCAATTTTGCATACAGGAGGTTCTGCATTTGGAGAAACTTCGATTAAATCAAGTCCTTGCTCATAAGCTATATTTAGTGCATCTTTTATTGAAAATATTCCTAATTGTTCACCATTTGACCCAATAACTCTAACTTCTTTGGCTCGAATTTCTTCATTTATGTTTGGTCTTGAAGTTTTATTACTTTTAGTTCCTATAAATTACCCCTTTTTTAAAAATTCTGTAAAACTTATTTAACACAATTATTAAACTTGTCAATAATTTTTGTTAAATTATTATGAAATATTTACTATAACTTTTATTGCTTCTCCCTTTTTGATTGCTTCTATTCCTTTTTCAATATTTTCTAATTTAATTTTATGTGTAATAAGTGGTTTTAAATTTAATAAATTCTTTTCAAGTAGAGCAGATAATTGATACCAGGTATCAAACATTAATCTTCCAGTTATTCCATATATTTTAAGTCCTTTAAATATAATATCATTGTTAAAGTTAATTGTAGGATTTGAATCAAATATTCCAAGTAAAGAAACTCTCCCTCTCTTTTTCATAGATTTTAATAATTGATCGAGAGCTTTTTCATTTCCTGACATTTCGAAACCAACATCAACTCCAAGTCCTTTAGTGTAATCCATAACAGCTTCAACAATATTATCTTTTAATGGATTTAATACAATATCAGCACCCATTTCTTTTGCAAGTTTAGCTTTCATCTCATTTATTTCTGAAACAATTATAGTTGAAGCTCCACATGCTTTGGCAACATTTATAGACATAAGGCCAATTGTGCCAGCACCAGTTACAAGTAAACTTTTTGTTGCAATTTCATCTACTAAAACGGTGTAAACAGCATTTCCAAGAGGTTCCTGAATAGAAGCTATTTCAGGATCAAGATTTTTTGGATTTATCCATGCATTTTCTTCAGGAATTACAACATATGAAGTAAAAGCCCCATCTGTATGAACACCTATTATTTTCATGTTTTGACATATGTGTTTATTGCCAGTCTTACACATATAACAATAACCACATGCAATATGAGTTTCAGCTGATACAAAATCTCCTATTTTAATACTCTTTACATTTTTTCCTATTTCTATTACTTCTCCACAAAATTCATGTCCAATAACTCTGGGGGGAGTAATATTATCATCCGACCATTTGTTCCAATCATAAATATGAACATCTGTTCCACATATTGATGCATTTTTTACTTTAACTAAAACTTCATTTGGCCCAACTTCTAGTTTTGGTGTAATGTAGTCTATTGTAAATCCTTTTTCTCTTTTAGTTTTTAAAACTGCCAATTGTTTTTCCATCTTAATCTCCAATTAAAATTATTTTAATTTTTATAATGTTTACTATTTTTTTCTAAATTTTATTTATAAAATATTTATATATATTCTTAAATTTATGAATTAATTTAAATTAAAATTAAAGAGTCTATATTATTTTTAACTCTTTTCCAATTTTTTCAAATTTCTCAATAGCAAAATCAAGATCTTTTTCGCTATGAATAGCATGGATCATAACTCTTATTCTTGCTTTTCCTTTAGGAACAGTTGGATACCCAATAGCTTGAGCAAATATTCCTTCTTCGAAAAGTTTTTTAGAAAATTCTTGAGCTGTTTTAGCTTCACCTATAATAATAGGAGTTATTGGTGTTTGAGTTTTACCTATATCAAAACCTAATTTTTTTATTTTGGATTGAAAATATTTTGCATTTTGCCAAAGTTTATTAACAAGATCAGAAGATTCTTTTAATATTTCTATAGCTTTGATGGATGCATAAATATCAGCAGGAGTAGAAGCAGATGAAAATAAAAATGGTCTAACTTTCTGTTTTAAATAATCTATTAATTTGGAGCTTCCTGAAGCAAAACCACCAACTATACCAAAAGCTTTAGAAAGAGTTCCAACTTCAACATCAACTTTTCCATGAAGATGAAAATGATCAACAATGCCTCTTCCAGAATCTCCTAATACTCCTTCACCATGGGCGTCATCTACATAAACCAAAGCATCATATTTCTTAGCAACTTCATAAATTTCAGGTAATGGTGCAATATCTCCATCCATTGAAAAAACACCATCTGTTATAACTAATTTTTTGCAATTTTTGTCTTTATTCTCTTTTAATTTTTTCTCGAGGTCATTTACATCGTTATGAGCATATCTTATAATTTCAGCTTTTGATAGCCTACAACCATCTATTATTGAAGCATGGTTTAATTCATCAGAAAATATAAGATCTTCAGAAGAAACTAGAGCTGGTATAACTCCAAGATTAGCACAGAATCCAGATTGAAGGTGAATTGTGGCTTCAACTTTCTTAAATTCAGCAAGCATCTTTTCAAGTTCTAAGTGTTTTTCTGTAGTTCCAGCAATACTTCTTACAGCAGCAGGGCCAACACCATATTCTTCAATGCCTCTTATTGCAGCCTTTTTTAAATCTTCATTATTTGCAAGTCCTAAATAGTTGTTTGAACACATATCTAAAACTTTTTTACCATTAACTATAATCCAAGAATCTAATGCTGACCCTATAGTTCTAATTATATTATATAAACCATCATTTTTTAATGATTCAATTGTTTGATCTATAAAATCTAGTTTACTCATAGATAAATTCCTCCAAAATTAAATAATTAATATTTGAATAAAGTATAAAGTGTTGTAAAAAAAAATCAATTGAAGTTAAATAAAATATTATATTATTTAAATAATTTTAAAATTATTTATAAAAAATTTGATTTTTAATTAAAATAAATTATAAATATAATTATAAAGAATTGATTATTTAATAAAGATTTCTAATAATTTTTTAAATTAAATATATTATTTAAGATAGAGTCATTTTGAAAAATATTTTTAAATAATTTTATGAAAAATAGAATTAAGATATTAGTAATTATTTTTTTTATTTTGTTTTTTTGTAACTGTTATATATATTCTCAGGATTTAAATTGGATTAAATTAGAAGATTTCAAAAAATATTCAGAAAATGATGCCAAAAAATATCTTGACAAAATGATTCCTCTTAAACCTGGTTATTCTAAGATTTATAGATATATTCTTATTTTAAGAAGTGACCAAAAAAAATATTTTGAGTTATGGGATCAGGTCTTAAATAAAAAATCAGCAGAATTAAAAGAAGTTTATTTAGCAAATTCTCTTATAACTTCTTTTTTTATTAATAAAACTGTTATGATAGATTATTTTTATGAGTTTGGTATTCAGTATTTGCCTGAAGATGATAAGGCTTTATTTGATGTACTTTATAAAAGCTTAACACTAAATTTATATGGGGAAGAGAAATTAAAGGAATTTGAGGAGATTTTATTAAACTATTTCAAAATTGTTGAAGGACTACTTGATTATTCAATATTATATTTATATCAAAATGAAAATTTAATAAATGTAATAATTAAAAATGCTGATAAACTTAATATAACAAAGTATAATGACAAAATTAAAAATATATTTAGAACAGCAAAAAACTTTTTTCTTATTGAGTCTTTGATTTTATATTTCAATAAATATGATAGTAATTATTTAATAGATAGTTTATATTTTCTTTTATCTCATAGAGATATTAATGTAAATGTTTTTGCCCTTGAATTAAGTATAAGAATTAATATTTTTGATAAACTTAATCCAGAAAGTTATAAGAAAATATTATATAATAATGATATAGGATTTGTTGTTAGTGTATTTTCAAGGTTATTAAGTTTAAGACCTGGAAATAAAAAACTTGAAGATATTTTGCTTGAAAGATATAATTCTTTACCTGATTCTTTAAAAAGTTCTTTTGTTCCTCTTTTTAATAATTTTGTTCATATTGATAAATTTATATTTTTTATTGACTCTTATAAAAAAACATCAGATGAAACTTTAAAAACAGAACTTAAAAAATTATTGTTAAATCATATTAATAGTAAAAATTATAATAGAGAAGGGTTGATCTATTTTTTGACTAATATCAGAGATATTGATGAACCATTTTTTTCTGAGATTGCCTTTAATTTTTTAAATTATGATGATATTTCTGTAAAAACTGAAGCTTTATATTATTTTTATTTTTACTTTGATGAAAGAAATAAAGATTTTGCTAAAAGATTAAAAAACAAACTTTATGAGTTAATATTAAAAGAAGAAAATGATAAATTTGTAGATATCTGGTTTTTAGTTGTTTCAAGGAACAATTTTAAAGATATTTATATAAAAAGTTTTAATGAGTTTTTTAATAAAATTAAAACAACAGAAAATAATTATAAATTACTTTCATATATAAAATATATTGAATATTTTCAAACTCCTGAAATTTTTTTAACTATTATAAATTCAAAAATAAAACTAAGTGATGATTCGATTAAAATTTTAGATTCAATTTTTAAAAAAAACTTAAAACTATTTAATGATGATTTAATTGAAAAATATTTGCAAATACTTAAAAAAAGCGAAACTTATTATCTGCTAAATGATTATCTTATTATAAATGATAGAATTTCAAATATTTGTCTAAATGTTATTAGAGATTATAAAAAAGAAATTTTTATTCCTAATCTTATATTTCTTTTACAAAAGGATGAAAAAATTTCATCTCAAGCTTCAGATATTTTGTTAAAATATAATTTAAAACCATATTTAAATAATATTTTTAATGTTGTCTTTTATGAAAATGTAAATTATTTAAAATCAATAATTAAAATTATTTATTATAAGCAAATTTTAGAATCAGAGTATTTAGGTACATTTGTTTACTTATTAAGTTTTCATAAAGATGATAATGTTTATATTCTATTAAAAGAGTTTTTTTTAAATCTTTTTAGAAATTATAATATAAAAGATGATAATATTTTGAATACTTTTTATAGTATAGGAATAAATAGTATAGAAATATTAAATGAAGCTTTACTGATATATACTCAAAAAAAAGATTATAATAAGGTTTTAATTATTATTAATATTTTGTCTAAGTTTAAAGATCCTTCTACAATAAAATATTTAAAACCTATTTTTGAAATAGAGAACAAAGTTGTTCTTCAAAAAATTCTTCAGATTTTAAATGAATTTGATTGCAGGGAGTTTGTTGATAAACTTATTAATATATATAATAAATATAAGGATGATTATTTTATTAAACAAAATATTTTAAGGATAATTAATAAGTCTTATGTTGATAATGTTAAAGGTTTTGTTTTATCAGTCATAGAAGATGAATCTTTTGAATTAAAAAAATTAGGTTATGATGTTATTAAAAATAATGGAAACATTGATTATATCGATTATTTATTAAAAAATATTTCAGATAAATATTCTTATGAAGCTTTACAGTCTATTTATAATAGGCTAAGCGATGAGGATAAAGAAAAATTAAAAACAAAATTAGAAAACAATAAAATTGATTTTCTATTATTTCTTATTAGTGGATTGAAAAAAGGAAATATTAATCCTAAAAATTTTTATACTCTTAATACTTTACTTAAAAATTACAATAAAGTTTATAGATATATAAGTTATGAAAATGAAGAGGAGTTAAAAAACTTAATTCCTTTAATATTGGCTTCTGATATGGTAGATATACATTTCAATAAGATTAATAGTTTGTTTTCTTCAAGAAGACAACTTATTGATTTATTATCTTTTGGTCTTTTAAGTAATAATTCAGAAAAGCAATTCTTTTCAAGAAACCTAATTATAAAATATAAATATAATAATGTGTCTGAAATTCTTAATTTTTTAAAAGTAATAAATAGGACAAATTATGAAAAGTATAGCTATTTAATATGTTTAGACAAAGATTTCAGTATTGAGATGTTAAATAATTTTATAAATGAAAAAAGTAGAGAAAATATTATCAATTTATTGATGGTTTTAAGAAATTCGGATATTAAAGAAGAAATTATTTTAGAAACTTCTAAATATCCTTACTATTTTTTAGTTTTTGATAGTGATTTTTTAGGACAATTAGAATTTAAATTAAAGAATGATATTTTTAATAATTTAATAAAATATGGTAATTTGAATAGCAATGATTTATTATTTTATGTTGATAAAAATTTTGAAAACTGTTATTTAGAAAAAGAGAATTTAATTAAAGTTTTAGATCATTATATTGATTTGAAACCTTCTAAAAATGATGATAATAATCTTAGAATATTTGAAAATATTGTTATTAAAAGTGTTAATTATAATTTTTATCAAGATCCAGAAATCTTAAAAAATAAAAAAGTAGAAAAATTCTTTGAAAAATATAAATATTTAAATAAAAATAAAAAGAACCTAGCAATTGACTCTTTGTCAATTCTTAAGGATTACAGATTTGCTTACTTTTTTAAAGATATTAAGGAAGATACATCTCTAATTACATTACATTTAATGAATAAAACTTCACAGTCAGTTATAATTTACTTTTTATTATTAGATCAAAATATTTTTTATAATTCTATAGAGAAAATTAATAAACTTAATGTTGAAAATATAAATAATGATTTTCTTATGGAAGTAATAAAGATAACAAATAAAGTTGAAAATATTATTTTATTTTTAACAAAGTTTGATTATAAAATTTTTGAAGATCATATTTTTAATGAACAAATTTTTAATAAATTAAAAAAGCAACAAATTGTATCAATTTTTATTTCTTATCAAAGATTAATAGATTTTAATATAAAAAAGAGTAATCTTGTTTTTTTAAAATATTTGAATAATTATTTTTATGATGAATTATTTGCATATAGCTATTTGAGAAAATTTAAAAAAGTGGATTATATATTATTTAGTAAAATTTTAGATTTCATAAATGTTAATAAATTGGAAAATATAAAAAAAGTAATCAATGTAATAGTAAATGATTAATCATTAAATAGATATAATTAATAAAAATAATCAAAAAACAATGAGGTTTATATGATAGTGTATAATAAATGTCATGAAATTAAAATAAAATTTAACGATAGCAAGAATAAGCTCTACTTTTATTTAGTATTTATAATTTTTATAAATATTTTTTTCTGGGTTGATCTTTATGCTCAAGGAGTAATTTTTATAACTTCTGATCCTTATAAAGCTAATGTTTTTTTAGATGGAAAGGAGGTTGGCAAAACTCCATGTTTACTTACAAATATTGATTTGGGAAATCATAAGGTGGTTATTAAAAAAGAAAATTTTCAAACATTTGTACAGGATATAAAGATTGAAAAAGAAGGAGTTTATAAAGTTTCTGCAAATTTAGTTCCTCTATATTTTTCTTTTTTTGTTCCTTCTTCTTATTATATAATATCTGAAAATGGTGTTAAAATTGAAGCACCATTTATTGCGAGTTATGTTTCAAATGGTTTATATAGTATAGTTTTAAAAGATAAGGAAGTTAAAATTAAAAAGATTAATCTATTTTCTTATGGTAAGTGGTTAACATTAGGTATTGGTCTCTTATCAGTAGCTTCTAGCTTTGCAATAAATGTTACTCCTTATGATTATGATGAAATTAATACTGTTAAATCGATTTATTTAACCAAAGGTTTATTATTAGGAAGCGGTATAATGTCTATGATTTTTTCTGTAATTTTTTTTGTTATTGATTTTAATAGCCAAAAAGCAAATGTAAATATTACTTTTATTCCATATCAGTATAAAGAATCAGAAAGTGAAGTTTATGCAAAGGCTATGTTTTATTTGAATTCCTTAAAATATGATGATGCTATATATTTTTTAACTCAATTTTTTGAAAATTATCCAGATTCAAAATATATCTCTGATGTAATATACTATATTGCATATATTTATGAAATAAAAGAAGAATACGAAAAAGCTTTAAAGTTTTATTTATTATTAATAAATGAATATCCTGTTTATGAATGGTATGATTTAACCGTTTTTTCTATAGCTAAAATTTATTATAAACAAAAAATGTATTCAAGAAGTATAGAATCTTTAAGAAATATTCTTTTTATTGATGAAGACCTTGTTCCCAAGGAATTAGTTTATTTATATTTTTTTAGAAATTGTTATCAATTGAGAAATGTATCTGATAAATTTAAAAAAAGTTTAGGAATATATTTTAATCTATTTAAAGAATATTTTCAGAATTCTAAATTTATTTATGAAGTATATTATTATTATGCCTTATTTTTAATTGAATCTGGAAATATTAAAGAAGCACTAAATCTTTTAAACTTTTTAGTTTCAATCGATAATGTTTATAAAAATGAAGCAGCAAATTTAATTCAAAAATATAAATAAAATAATTTAATATATTATTGACAAAATAAAAATAAGTTTTATTTTTTTAGTAAGTTAATCGAGAGTTGTCTATAATCAAATATGTTCTTAGTAGTTTATAATTTATAAGGTTTATGAATTTTTAGAAAATTAATGATAATTTATTTTATTTTATTGTTTCAAAGAATATTTTATTTTTAATTAATTTTAATATTTTAATTTGCTTTAATATATATATTAGTAATTTTATAAAAATCAAAATAATTAAAAAATAATAAAATTTGTTATTTAAAAATAAGAATTAGCGTAAATCATTACAAAGTTTTATTTTTATAAATTAAAAATATTTGAAGAGGATAAAATGGAAAATTTAATGAATAACAATGAAAATGAGAGTACTGAAAAAAAGAAGAAAAATAGAAAAATTCTTTTGAAAAAAAGCTTAAAAAACTTAGAAGAAAAGAGTAATTTACTAAATAATATCGAAAATAATGTTTTGCAAAATCATGAAGCTCAAAATGAAATTGATGAAGAAGAATTATTTGAAAATCAATCATTTGATACTAACAACCATTCAATTAATGAAGATGAAAAATTGCTTTATCCATTTGGGAAAAATATTATGGATATTAATATAGAATACACAAACTCAACTTCAAATGAAAATTATTCAAATGATTCTGGAGAAGATTTTGGTATAGATATAGAAAATATAGGTTCTTTTGAAGATGATAATAAAAATAGTATAAAATTGCAAAAAGAGAAGAAGAAAGATATGGAAGCAAATATTACAAATAATATTCCCGAAGATCAAGAAGATAAAGAATATAAAGAATATAAATTAATAGATAAAGAGATATTAATCAATAATTTTCTTCAAAAAGATTTTTCTTCTATAGTTGACTATGCAAAAAGAATGGGATTATGTGATTGTTCTGGTTTTAGTAAACAGGAGCTTGTCTATAAAATAATGGATATTCAAAATAAACTTGGTGGTAAAATCTATGTAAAAGGTGTTCTTGATTACATGAGGACAAAAAATTTAGCATTTGTTAGATATTCTAATTATTCATATTTTGAGTCAAGTGATGATATTTATGTTGATTTAGGAATAGTTCATAAATATTCTTTAAAATCAGGAGATACAGTATTAGGTTTAATAAGAGCACCTTCAAAACCAGGTGGAAAATATTTTGAAATGGTAGATATTTTAAAAGTTAATGATGATGATGTTTCTGTTTGTAAAACTAGAGTTTCTTTTGATAATTTAACTCCAATTTTTCCTGACAAGAGAATAAAATTGGAATATCAACCAGAAAAGTATGCTACAAGAATTCTTGATATTTTTGCTCCAATAGGTACAGGGCAAAGAGCTTTAATAGTTGCTCCACCAAAAGCTGGGAAAACTATGATATTACAAGAAATAGCTAATGCAATTTACGCAAATCATAGAGATTTTTATGTTATTATTTTACTTATAGATGAGAGACCTGAAGAAGTTACAGATATGAGAGAGTCTGTTCCTTCAGCAGAAGTTATTGCTTCAACATTTGATGAGGCTCCAGATAGACATGTTAAAATAGCTGAACTTGTAATTGAAAAAGCTAAAAGACTTGTAGAGCATAAAAAGAATGTTGTTATTCTTTTGGATTCAATAACTAGATTGGCAAGAGCTTATAATTTAACATGTCAAACATCGGGGAAAGTTTTATCTGGAGGGGTTGATGCAAATGCTCTTTATGGCCCCAAAAAGTTTTTTGGTGCTGCAAGAAATATTAGAGAAGGCGGTTCTTTAACTATTATTGCTACAGCTTTAATTGAAACTGGTTCTAAAATGGATGATGTAATATTTGAAGAATTTAAAGGAACAGGAAATATGGAGGTTAATCTTCTGAGAAAACTTGCAGATAAAAGAATTTTTCCTGCTATAGATCTTGTTAGATCTTCAACAAGAAGAGAAGAGCTTTTATTAGATGAAGAGGAGAGAATGAAATCCTGGGTATTAAGAAAAGTTTTAACTGAGTATGATGAAGCTGATGCTATGCAAAAAGTTTTAGATAAAATGAAAAACACTAAAACTAATAAAGAATTTTTAATGATAATACAGGGGAGTTAGATTTTAAATTTGTTTTGAAATAAAAAAGTAAGATATTTTATTGAAAAAATATTTTTTTATGTTTTAATCGATTTACTTATTAATTTAAATTAATTTATTAAAAATATAGAGAGGTAAAAATGAAAAAAGATATTCACCCAAAATTATATAAAGCTAAAGTTATTTGTGCATGTGGTAATACTTTTGAAACGCTTTCTGTTAAACAAGAGATTCATACAGAAATTTGTTCTGCATGTCACCCATTTTTTACAGGTAAAGGAGACAGAGTTATAGATTCATCAGGTATGGTTGAGAAATTTAAAAAGAAATATGAAAAGTTTGATTCGAATAAAAAATAAATATTAAAATAATAATATATGTAAAAAATTAATAATATTTTTTAATAATTATAAAAGTGTTATATATTTTGAATTAAAACAAAAATAGATGGGAATTTTTTTAGAAAATAATGAATGTA
The DNA here is from genome assembly GCA_026415295.1 of Spirochaetota bacterium. Taxonomy (NCBI): domain Bacteria; kingdom Pseudomonadati; phylum Spirochaetota; species Spirochaetota bacterium. The sequence continues at coordinate 12,459 of JAOAHJ010000038.1, forward strand.
AAACTATTATCATTTACACCTGATCCAGAAAAAGTTGTGGCATATTCTGCAAATTTGTGTTATTCAAAAACAAACATAGAAGAAACAATAAATAAATTTTATGATATTAATGAAATAAAAAGATTAATTAACTTATTAATTGAAAAAAATCATTTATCACCATTTGAACATGTTAATTTTACATTTGGAATTGAAGGTATTTCAAGAGTAACTTCTCATCAACTTGTAAGGCATAGGATAGCTTCTTATTCTCAACAGTCACAAAGATATGTTAAATATACAAAAGAAAATTTTGATTATGTAATTCCTGATACTATTAAAAAATCAAAATATTTAAATCAATATAATGAATATATTAAAATAGGTCAAAATTTATATGAAAAAATGATTAATGATGGTATACCTAAAGAAGATGCAAGATATATTTTTCCAAATGCTACAAAAACAAATATTATTGCAACTTTTAATGGGAGAAGTTTACTTAATTTTTTTGAACTTAGATGTTGTTACCATTCTCAGTGGGAGATAAGACGACTTGCGTATGCAATGTTAAAACTTGTAAAAGAAATAGCTCCTAATCTTTTTAGTATAGCAGGTCCTTCATGTAAAAAAGGAATTTGCAGAGAAAATGATGAAAATTGTCCATTGTATAGAAGCAGGTTAAAAAAAAAATAAAATTTTGTAAATTTCTATTATAGATTATAAATTTTATAGATTATAGCATTTCTATTTTTTATTCTAAAATTTTATTAAATAGTTTCAGTTTTAATAGATAATTTTTTATATTTATTTTTTGTTTTATATGAATATTTAATTTATTTACTGTTGAAAAATTTCAACAATCAATTGAAATAATTTATAACTTAATTTTTTATTTTTTAAATATGTTAGAAATTTATTAATAATTAATTATTTTTTATCAATCATAATCAATTAATATCCCAAATATATTTCTAATAATTACTAATAATTAATTTATTGATTTAAAGACAAATTTATCCTAATTATATTAATCTTTAATTTCAATTTTGCTTAATAATATCTTGCTTTTAATAAAATTTAAAAACACACGATTTATTATGAATTTATAAAATAAATTTAACAATTAAAATTTTATGTGAATATTTTTTAAATTTTTATTAAAGAGTATTATAAAATTATATTTTGGCATTTAAATTGCATCATTTAATTTGTAGAAAATTAATTTTTTATAAAAAAGGAAATCTTATGTTAAAGTATGAAGATAAGAAGACTTATTTATTCTATTATTCCAATGATGATTTAGTTTATCATGTTCTAAAAGCTAAAGAAAATGATAAAGTTTCTTTAAATTTTTTACTTAATGCTTTTGAAAATTATATAACAAAATTAGCTTCCAAATATACAAAAGATAAATATCTTCTTGATGATCTTATTCAAGAAGGGAAAATTGCACTTATTTATGCTATTAATAAGTATGATTACTCAAAGAGTAATAATTTTAAGTATTATGCAATAATGTGGATTAAACAAGCAATAAATAGATATTATGAAAAAATTATAGATGATATTTCTATTCCTATTAGAAAAAGACAAATTATCAGAAAAATAAAAAAATATTTAAATAATTATGAAAAAAATAGTACTAAAAATTTATCAAATATTTATTATTATAATAATAATGAGAGCAATAAAAATTTTAATTTTGAGGACAGTGGTGTTTCTCTCAAACTTTTAAATTATGAATTTAAGTATATTTCTCTCGAAAATGAAAATAGTTTATCAGAAGAAAATCAGAGAAGTAATCATGAAAAATTTTTCTGTGAAAAAGAAAAAGATCCTTTGAATTTAATTGAAGAAAAAATATTTATTGAAAATTTTTATAAAGCAATTGATAAGCTGGATGAAAGAGATAAAGTTATAATTAGTTATAGGTTTGGTATAAATAATTTTCCAGAATTAACATTAAAAGAAATTGCTAAGATTTTTAATTTATCTTCAGAAGCTATAAGAAAAATTGAAAAAAGAGCATTAGAAAAGTTAAAAGATAATTTTAAAATATTTGTTAAATAAACCGAATTTTTTGATCAAAATAAATATTTATAGATGTTAAATCTTAAAATTTATAATGTTATTCTATTTCATTTACAAATAAAAACTCTAAATCATTTATTATTTCTGAATTTGAAAGTTCATACAGAAAATTTATTGTATTATCTTTAGTTATATGTCCAATAAATATTAAAACAAAATTATTTATTTTTAATTCTTCTAAAAGCTTGTTATTATTAATATAATTATTTTTTAATTTATTATTTATATTTTTATATAAGTGAATTGAGTTATAAAATATATTTTTTATTTTTTCTAAGTTATCTTCATTATCAAGAAAAAAATTATTTATTAGAATTTTGTAGTTAAGCTCAGCTGATACATCTAAAAAAGTTGAAGAGTTTGATGTTTTAGAATCAATAAAACGAATATTATAGCTTTTTAAAATATTTAGAATTTGATATGATTTTTCTTTATTTTCAGAAAATTTAGAACCCATATGATTATTAGCATACTGAAGTGGTAATTCTTCATAAATTTTTTTTATCTTATTTTCTAAATTATCAAAAGAGTCATTTGTTAAAATAAAATAATTATTTTGATTGTTATAATTAGAAATTAATGAAGCATCTTTGGGTTCTAGTGGAATATGTATAAGAGGGAAAAGATTTTTAGATTCATTTATAATTTTTAAAGATTCAACTGAAAATTGTAAAAATGGTAAAATAGAAATATTTATTTTTAAATTTGTTAAATTTTTAAGTAATAGCAAATTTTTAGTTGTATAACCAGCGTCATCAAGTATTATACAAACTTTTACCTTATTTTTTTTATCTATTTTTATCTCATTATTGTTTTCATTTAAATTATTGTGTGCATTTTTTGTAATTAATCCATTATTGATGTTTGTATTTTCTGTTTTTGATGAATTAATATTTGTATTATTAATTATTTCTTTTTTTTCTTTAATATTATTTTTACCTGTTTTTATTAATTCATTAAGCTTTTTAATATTATTTTTAAAATATTTTGATTGGTTTATTGATATTATTAATGTAAAAGAAAGAATAAAGCAAAAAAACAATATAATAAAAATTATAATCGATTTATAAAAGTTAATCTTTTTATTATTTTTATATATTTTTTTTTGTTTTTTAAAATAATTTTTTTTGGTGTTTTTTTTGTTACTATTTTTAATTGATCTCATTTTTAATGTTAGTTTTAAAAATATTTTTATTAATCGATAGTTTTAAAAAGATTTATTTTTATTCTTCAATTATTTTTCGTAAAAGTTTTGAAATTGTAAAATAATTTATTGATTTTTCGTCAAGAAGGTAAGTATTAAACTCAGGATTGTAATTAAGTTTATCTAATTTATATTTAATTATATTTTTAATCAATATAGAAGCATGTAATCTATAAGAGATAATAATAGTATGTTTATTAATATTCTTATTTAATAAATTACATAAAGGTTCAAATAAATTATAGAAACTATATTTGTTCTTTAAGTTTTTAAAAAAATTTATTATTTTTATTTTGTTTTTATTTTTCTTATAAAATAATTTTTTATTTTTATGCAAAAACTTTCTGATTATCGATAAATCTTTTAATTCAACTATAACAAAAATAATTTCCCATTGAAGTTCATTTTTTAAAAAAAATAAATTATTTATTATTCTTTCGATATTTGTTAAATAAATTGAATTAAAAATAATAATAATTCTTTTTTTATTTATATTTTCTATTTTATTACAAATTAGAATTTTATCTTTCATTTTATTTTTGAGAAAAAAATCATATAAATCCTCTAATAAAAATATTTTTCTCGAGCAATTTTTTAGATAACAGTAGCTATAAAAATCTCTTACCCAAATATAATCTATAAAAGGAAAATAAGACAATATTGTTTTTGATATATTGTATTTTGGTTTTTCTATTGAAACAGAAATAAATTTTATTTTTTTTAAGGTAATTTTTGAAAATACAAGAGAAAAAAAATAAAATAAAAATGAACTAATTGATGTTTTGTCCTGCCAGATTCCACCTATGAAATGAACTTCTTCACATTTAGTTATTTTAATAACTGTTGATATTAAAAGTGAAATTTTATATATTAAAGATTGAAATATACTAATTAACGGTAAATTTATTGAAAGTAACTTTTTTCTTAAAATTTTTATTTTTAAATTAGATAAGTTACTTAAAAATAAAATTTTATATATATTATTTGAAAAATATTTTTTGTAGAAATATCTGTAAAAATTATCTCCTAGATTTGGAGTCTTGCTTACAATTACAAAGATATTTAATTTATTATTTTTATAAGTTTTATTTTTTATTTTTAGTTCATTTTTTAATAGATATTTTTCTTTTAAAAAATTTATTCTAAAAGAGTTGATAAGAGAAAAAATTTTAATTTTGAAATAAATAATAAAATATAGTAAGATCCCAAGGATCATTCCATTAACTATTCTTACAATTGATGCTATAAAAGATGAAAATAAATGGCTAAAAGAGTTAAAAATTGAAATAAAATACAATAGTGATTCTAAATATAAAAATAATTTTATCAGATATTCTTTCTTATTATTATTTCTATTATTTAAAAGAAACTTATTTATATATATTATTAAAAAAGGAAAACTTATTAACTCCTTTAATCTTGGCCTAATGAAGAGTTTCTTTTCTAAAAAAATTTTGAAATTATATAAAATTTTAATATCAAACAAATTTTTATCAAATATATACAAAATAATAAAACTAAAAAATATGACTAAATAAACTGTTAAGTAGTTTTTACAAAAAAGATTATTATTGTAAATGAATTGTAAAAAGAATAAAAGGAAATAAAAGAAATATATAAGATATACATTATTAAAAGTGTTTGATGAAAGAAGAATATTAATATAAGCAAAGAAATTAATATTTTTATTTTTTAAAAGAATTAAAACAATATAAAAATAATAATTGATTAATGAATTTAATATGCTTTTTATTAAATAAGATATTAATAAGATAGAAGATAGGAGTAAGAATAAATAGAAAGTATATTTAAATTTATATTTTTTATTGTTTATATTTTTATCGAAACTATATTTAAATAATAGTTTATATATTAAAAAAAAATATAAGAGAATGTAAAGTATAGATATTAAGTTTATTAGAAATAGGATAAAATTTATAGAAAATTTATAATTGCTATGCAAGATTTTTTTATTAAAGAACTCAATTTTATTATTAATAAAGCTGCTTTTATAGTTTGAATATATAGAGTAGAATTTGTTGTAATTAGAAAAATAAATATTCAATTGGTAGATCAGATTAATTGCCTTATTATTTTCAATCTCTTTAATTGTATCAAATATTATATTTTCTTGATCTTTTATTACAATTAAGTTTATATTTTTTTCAATTATATTTCTTTTTATTAAATAAAAAATTTCATTTTTTGTTTTATTTTCTTTTTTAATTAGATTTGTGGGAATAAAATGAATTTTTATATTTGTACCATAAATTAAATAATCTCTATATTCGTTTAGTTTAATAAAAATATTATTGCTTTTATTTTTATTTATTATATTATTATCTATAATGTCTAATTTATTTAAAATATTGTTTTCTAAACTTTTATTTTCATATCCATTTTTATAAGAATCTTTAATATAATTATTTTCATAAAAGTTTATTATTTTTTTTTCTAATTTAATGAAAGTTTCATATAAAGTGTTAATATTATTTGTATTATTTATTTGATTTAAATTTTGATAGTTTGTAAAAAGAAAAAAATAATCATTATTTTTAATTATAAAAAAATTTTTAGAATTAATTATTTTTTCATAATCGTTTATATTTTTATAGTTAAAATTAATATTGTATTTTGGGGAATAAATGTTTTTTTTATAATGAAATATTATTAA
>JAOAHJ010000039.1 GCA_026415295.1 Spirochaetota bacterium
CCATTGCTTCATAAATTGGCCATGGAGTCAAAGGAACCCAGAAAGCACCTGCTGAAGCTACTCTTGCTTTTTCCATTGGCCAGTTGTAATCATAATATGTTGTAATAGTTCCATCATTATTAATTACAATTCCTTTTATAATATCAAGACCTGGTTTAACTTGACTCGAATACTGATCATCATAATATTTATCATTATCACCATCTTTATTTGCCCATTCAACAGAGAAAGCTATTGCATATAAAACATCAACCAATCTTTGTTGATGACCGTTATGATATTTTGAGAAAACAAATTTATATGTACATGTTGCAAAAGAGTTTGTTCCTTTTGCTACAGGTTCCCATTTTTTTGTTTTAGAATTATACCATATAGCATTAGCTGGAACTGGAATCTGTCCAACAAGTTTGCCATCTTTATCAATTGTTCCTTTTGTCTGAAGTTTATTTAAATCCCATTGAACTCTCCATGGCATCATATCTGCAGAATATGGAGATTCAAAAGAACCAAAATCTCTCATTGGCTCCATTAAAACTCTACTGTAAACATCTGCAAATCCATCTACTCCAATTGGGTCCCAAGCTGACATAAATAGAGCACCTTTTGCTGAAAATTCAGTCATTCTTAAAACTTTAGAACCATCTTTTTCTGGTTTAACATCAGCTGTTCTTAAAGACCAATGATTCATACCATCACCAACACCGTAAGCCATTCTATCAACAAATCTATCTTTATTTACAACATAATACTGTTCTTGTGAACAAATATATATTCTCATTGCTTCTTTCAATCCTAATTCAACTGCTTTAAGTGCCATATCCCAATATTCTTGTTCAGTTAAAAATTGTCCATTAACAAGTTTTTTAGTTAAATCATCAATCTCTTTTTGTTCATAATTCCATTTTGCTGGATCAGCACCACCTGGCATGTAACCATACCATGGAGCATACATCTGAGCAATAGTTCCTTCCCACCATTTTCTTGTTGAACCTGCACCCCAACCTTCTGTATAGAGATGCCACTGCATTTCTTTAGGATCAGTATAGTAAGAAGTAGATATAGCTTTTTTTCTATCCCATTCAAGTCTTTCTACTTTAATTCCTGCTTTTTCTATTTGATCTGCTATATATCTTCCTGATCTTAATCTTCCATTTGGATCATCAACTCTTATCAAAAATTTAACTGTAACAGGTTCATTATTGAAATACCAAAAGTTATCTTTTTTAACAAGTTTACCTTTTAATTCAGGTAAATTTGAAGCTTCTGTTAAAGCAGCATTTATATCTTCAATAGCTTTCTTTTCATTTCCTGTAGCTGTCATACCAAGTTTTGCAGCTATTAAACCATATCTATAAGTTCCTGGTTGTCCTGGAGTAGCCATTGTAAACATTGGTTGTCCGTCACCACCTAAAATTTCATCAATAATATACTTTCTGTTAATCAACCAGTTTAATGCAAATCTAACTTTTTGAATTGCAAAGGGGTTAAATTGATCTTTGCCACCAACATTTGCAACGTAAGGAGCTTTATGTGGATATGAATTAATATTAATAGACCATGAACCAGAAGGAATCCTGTAAACATCAAGTTTAGCTTTTACATCATCTGGTAAAGCTTTATAAGTTCTTCCTTGAACTCCCCAAAAGAATATGTCTGTTTTACCTTCTGCTGCATCCTTCATACCAACATCTTCTTGCATTCTTACATCAACTAAAATGGTATCAACAATAGGGCCTTTTTTTGCAGCTTGTCCAAAAGTAAAAAGTATAGAAATCATAACTGCAAAAACAATCAGAAAAGGAATAAATTTTTTCATTTTTACCTCCTATTATTTCAGAGTTTTTACTCTGATTAATTTATTAATAATAATTAATATAAAAAATAAAAAAGTAAAGAATTTTTTAAATTTTTTTTTTAATTTTCATTTTATTGGTAAAAAATAAATTTATTTTCATTAATATTTATATTTTTTAATAACTTAAATTATTTGTTAACAATTAATTATTAAATTTATTCTATAATTATATTATATATTTCATCAATTGTTTTTGCATTTATAAGTTTTTCTCTTCTTTCTGCTGTTAAAATTGAAGCAATATATGCCATAAATTTTAAATGGGAAACATTTTCTCCTTTAGGAGATAAAACCATAAAAAAAATGTAAGATGGTTTTTTATCAAGAGAGTTAAAATCAATACCTTTTTTGCTTATACCTACTGCACATATTAATTTGTCTACTGCTTGTGTTTTAGCATGAGGTAATGCTATTCCATATTGCATTCCAGTACTCATGCTCCTTTCTCTTTCAATTATGTCTTTAATAATTAGATCTTTATCATATCCAGGATTAAATAAAATAATTCTATCCACAAGTTCTCTTATAACTTCTTCCTTTGTAGATGCTTTTAAATCTGGAATAATAAGTAATTTTGAAAAATAGGAAGCATATTCAGAAGCAAATTTTTTATTCTGAATCTTATCTTCAATATTATCTGAACCTATAAATTGTTCTATTGCCTTTTTTGTATCAATAGGTTTTTGTAAAGATTTTATAGTTTTTTCAACATTAGCAATTACTTCTATGAAAATAGCATTTATTAGTTTTAAATCATCATCATTAAAATAACTTAAAATAATTCTATCCTCTTCTTTCTCAATTGTAATAAAACTTGTATCTTTTCTAACATTATATATTTCTTCTGCCTGATTAATAATATGAATAAAAAAACCTTCTTCTTCAAACATTTTAAGAATATAGCCAAGGACTAGATTTGTAATATCTTCATTTGGAAATTGATAAGTTGTAGTTTTGTATGTCTCTTCCTCTGTCTTATTAACTTTATAACCTGATTTTGGATTTAAAAATAACTTTAGCATTAAAATTGGAGCAATCATTGTAGTAAATAAAGTCATAAAAATAGAAACCCCAAATATTTCTTGGCTTATAAAACCTGATGCAATTCCTATACCAGCTATTATTAAAGCTACTTCTCCTCTAGGAATCATTCCTGAACCAATCCTTAGTGCTCCAATAAAATTAAAATTGAAAAATAATGAAGGAAATCCACAACCTATAACTTTTCCTAAAATTGCTAATATTAGAAAAATAATTCCAAAAGTTAAAACATTAATATTTATCATTTCTTTTATATTAACAAGCATTCCCATTACACAAAAAAAAATTGGTATCAAGAACTCAGATATTGGTTGGAGCATTTCTCTTATCAATATACTTATATCAGTATTTGAAAGTGAAATACCTGTAACATAAGCACCAATAATAAGTGCAAGTCCTGCTTCTTCAAACAAACCAGCAACAATTAAAGATAAACCCAGTGCCATAATAGAAATTGATACCTTATGTTTAAATAATTTTAATGTTTTACTTAATTTTTGGGATAGGAGCAATCCAATAAATGTCGCTCCAAGCCAAACAGATATAGCTTTTATTCCAACTAAAGATATTTTAACCCAATCTATTTTATTTGAATTTGAAGATGAATTAACAACTCCAAGTATTATCGCTAAAAATATTATTCCAAGTACATCATCTACTACTGCAGCTGAAAGTATAGAAACCCCTTCCGGAGTTTCAAGTTTCTTCCTCTCAGAGAGAATCCTTGCAGTAATTCCAACTGAAGTTGCTGTACTCATTACTCCAAGAAAAAGTGTAGAGGGACTAGTAAATATAAAAGATGTTTTTAATATAAATACTTTATATATATATGCTGCTAATATACCCAAAATAAATGAGCCTAAAACACCCCCAAGACCAATAAAAAACCCAGCAACTGAATATTTTAAAAATAATTTTATATCAGTTTCTAATCCAACATTAAATAAAAGTACAATTGATGCTATAGTACATAAACCATATAATTCTTTAGATATTGGGAATTCTTGGTTTAATGGAAAAACTCCATTTTCAAAACCACTAATAGGTAAAGGAATACTGCCTAATAAATATGGACCTATTAAAATGCCAATTAATAATTCTCCTAATAATCCAGGTAATTTTAACTTCTCAAAAATTAAATTCCCGATTTTTGCTGCAAAAACAATAATTCCGACCTGAATAACAAATACTAACATTAACTCTGTCATAAATAGCCTCTATAAATATTTATAGAATTTTTTAATAAATTTTTTCTAAATTCATATAATATAAAATATAAATGTCAACCTTAATTTTTGTAAAATTAATTTTTAAAAGATAGTTTTTAAAAATATTTTTTCTAAAAATTTTATTTATAAATTATTTAAAAAATTAATTTTCTTATTTTTGTTGAATTATTAAATTTATAAAATAAAATTAATTAAAACAATAATTTTAAATTAATAAATTATAAATTAAAAAATCACTTTTTATGGAGGTTTATTATGCCTATGGATTATTTTCTAGCTCTTGATGCTGGAACTACATCATCAAGATCAATACTATTCGATTCAAAAGGAGATATTGTAGCAATTGATCAAATAGAATTCAACCAAATATTCCCCCAAAAAGGTTGGGTTGAACATAATCCTGAAGAAATTTGGGAAACTCAACTTAGAACAATAAAAAGAGTAATTCAGAAAGCAAATATAAAACCTGAACAAATTGTTTCTATTGGTATCACAAATCAAAGAGAAACAACTGTATTATGGGATAGAGATAGTGGAAATCCTGTTTACAATGCTATTGTTTGGCAATGTAGAAGGACAACTCCGTTATGCCAAAAAATTAAACAAGAAAATTATGATAAAATAATTTTTCAAAAAACTGGACTTGTTGTTGATCCATATTTTAGTGCCACAAAAATTAAATGGATAATAGACAATGTTGATAAAGCTAAAAAACTATTAAAAGAAAAAAAGCTTTGTTTTGGAACAATTGATTCTTGGTTACTTTACAAACTTACAGGAGGACAATCTCACAAAACTGATCATTCAAATGCATCAAGAACAATGTTATTTAATATTGAAACTTGTAAGTGGGATAATGAATTAATTAATTATTTTGAACTAGATCCTTCAATTTTACCTGAAGCTATTGATTCAAATTCATATTTTGGAAAACTTGATAAATCTCTAATAGGTGTAGAAATTCCAATTACTGGCATACTTGGTGATCAACAAGCAGCTCTTTTTGGACAAACATGTTTCTCAGAATGTGAAGCTAAAATGACTTACGGAACAGGTGGTTTTATATTGTTTAATATAGGAAAAGAAATTTATCATTCAAAAAATAAACTATTAACTACAATAGCCTGGACAATTAATGGAGACACCTTTAGAGCTCTAGAAGGATCGATTTTTATAGCTGGTGCTGCAATTCAATGGTTAAGAGATAATTTACAAATTATACCAAACTCTCCCTCTTCTGAACTTGCTGCAAATGCTGTTCCTGATAATGGTGGTATATATTTTGTACCTGCTTTTACAGGACTGGGAGCTCCATATTGGGATCCTGAAGCAAAAGGTGCTATTTTTGGAATAACAAGGGATACCACAAAAGAACATATTGTTAGAGCTGCACTTGAAGGAATAGTATTTTCAACTAAAGATGTTGTAGAGGCCATAGAAAAAGATTCAAATAAAAAATTAATTTCATTAAAAGTTGATGGTGGTGCTGCAAAAAATAATTTTCTTTTACATTTCCTTGCAGATATATTAAATGTTGAAATAATAAGACCAAAAATAACTGAAACAACTGCTCTTGGTGCTGCTCTTATATCAGCTCTCGGATGTGGTTATTTTAAATCCTTTGATGAACTCAAAAAAATATATAAGGTTGAAAAAATATTTAAACCTAATATGAATGAAGAAAAAAGAAATAATCTATATTACCATTGGAAAAAGGCTATAGATAAAATAAGAAATTTTTAAATACTTAATCCTTTTCTTTTTAAGAAAGAGACTATTTTCTTATAATTTGTTAACTCCGACATAGATGAAAGAAGATCTGATTTATAAAGTTTAACAAGATTATTAATATCATTATTATTTATAATTTTACTTACTTCCTTATCATCTAATTTGTCTATATATGAAATAATCATATGGTTTCCTATAAGATAGGTAATTCTTTCTTCCAACTTTTCATAAAAATATAAATATTTTTTCCAATTAGCGATTATATTCAAAGCTTTATTAACCCCTACTTTAGAATGATATGGAAATTTCCAATCTCTTTCCCCATCCCTATATTTAATATCTTTAACTTCATATTTACCAATATCATGAAAAAGAACTGAAAAATTTAATACAAAATCATTTGATCTAAGATATCTTAATGTTCTTAAAGAATGTTCAAAAGCATCTCCCTCTGGATGATTTTCTTTGTTATGATATACCTCTTTAAGTTTATATAAATCAGGAAATACTTCTTTCAATATAAATAAACTATCCAATAATCTTAATAAATAATAATTAAATCTATCTATAAGAATAAAATAAATAAAAGCAAACTTATTAATAAATCCAGATCTTGTATAGCAATTAAATATATAATTTTTATATTTTTCAATATCTTTGAAGTAAACATTTATGTTTTTTTTAAAACTTTCATCATCTTTTTTTATATCATTTAATAAAGCAAACCTATTAAAATAAAACAAAGAATAAATTTTATAATCATCATCAAAATCTAAAATAATTTTTTCATAGATTTTATTTCCCTTATACATTGCGCCAAATGAATAAAAATCATATAGAATATCCTGGTGTAAATCATAAAAAAAAGGCAAAAGAAGTGGATGATTTATATGTTTATAAAAATTTTGAAGATATATTTTATCATCTAAAGAATTATATTTATATATTCTCAAATAAACAAAAATATCATTAAATTTTATAGCATAATCAAATGGTTCAAAATCTAATTTATAAACAGAATCTTGGTTCTTATATAGTTCAACAATATCAATATCAGAAATTATAAAATAATTAAAAGTATTTTTATGATAGAAAAATTCTAAAGCTGATAATCCAATAAAATAAAGCCTATATTTATTAAATATTGTTTTTAGGTTCTTAATAATATATTCATCTTTATATTTCATTTTTAATCCAAATTTTTTTATGTAATATAAAATAAATTATGAATATTATGATAAGAACTCTTCAATATCTTTAATTGAATTTATAATATTAGTAGGGGTATCATCCCTTATAATAATATATGATAGTCTTCTTAAATGAAATAGTGCTCTCTTTTTTTCTTCTCTAGATAGATTTATGCTACTCAATTTCTCATTTGTATTTTCATTATCATCTAAAATATTATCATTTATGATGCTTTTACCTTTTTTTATTATAGTATTTAAACTTAATCCCTTTTGAAGAACATCATTTTTTATATTACTATAATTTTGTATAATATCTTTAACTTTATCTGAACTTAAATTATTATTTTCTAAATTTTTATTTACAGTATTTTTTAGCTTTGCAAGACCAATTATTGAATCCAAAGGTGGTATATTGTTATCTTCGAATACAATATTCTCTTCTATTAAAAAATCATAAGAACTTAATAATTTAAAAACTGTCTCTTTTTTAATAAAAAGTTCTTTTTTTGCATATTCATAAATGGATGAATATCCCCAATTCTGATAAAGCTTTTCCTTATATACTTCTGATAAAACTTTTGCAAATGACACCCAATTTCTTTTAAACTCAATTGCACTTTTTTTTATTAATTCTCTTAAATCAGTTGCTTTATCGTCAAACTTATTATCAATATCATTTAAGTCACTCATTTAAATTTAACCCAAAAGTATAATAAAATAAATTAATATTATAATTATCTATTATTATTAAAAAATAACAATAATAAACATATATTTAGATATTAACATATAAAGATATAAATTCAACAAATTGATGAAAATATATTTTTTTATTAAAATATTTAATTAAATAAAAATTAAAATTATATTTTTATATAAAAAAATTATATTTTTGAAAATTGTAATTTATATAAATTATAATAAATACCTTTGTTTTTTAAAAGTTCGTCATGGTTTCCCTGTTCAACAATCTTCCCTCTATCTAGAACAATAATATTTTTGGAATCTCTTATTGTTGACAATCTATGTGCTATAGCAATTGTTGTTCTTCCTTTCATAAGGTTTTTTATAGCTTCTTGAATAAGTTTTTCAGTATGGGTATCTATATTTGAGGTAGCTTCATCAAGGATAAGTATAGAAGGATTAAAATATAGAGCTCGAGCAAAAGAAAGAAGTTGCTTTTCACCCGCTGAAAAAGTTGCCCCCCTTTCCATAACTTCTTCATCATCTTTATCTCTCAAATTATTTATAAAATCATCTATAAAAGTTAACTTTTTAACAAGTTTATAGTATTCCTCATTAAATTCTTTATTTAATACAATGTTTTCTCTAATAGTCCTTGAAAAAAGAAAAACATCTTGCATAACAATTGAAATATTTCTTCTCAGAATAGAATGAGGTATATCATTTATATCTTTCCCATCTATTAATATTTTCCCTTTTTGAATCTTATAAAATTTATTTAGAATATTTGTAATAGTAGTTTTACCAGCACCAGTTTCTCCAACTATTGCAAGTGATTCTTGTGGTTTTACTTCGAAAGAAACACCTCTTAAAACCCAATTATCATCGCCTGTATAAGAAAACCATACATTATCAAAAATTATGTGTCCTTTAAATCTATATAAATCATCAGCATTATAAGTTAATTTAATATATTTTTTTTCATAATCTTTAAGTTTTTCTTCTTCTTTAAATTCATTCATAAAATTTGTATTTAATATAGAAAGTATTTTTTCTCCTGCTGCATTAGCAGATTGCATTATATCAAATTTTTCTGCAAAATCTTGAACTGGAGAAAAAAATGATTCAATATAAGCAACAAACATTATAATTAATCCATAAGACACTCTATTTTGCAGTATACCTTTCGCTCCAAAATAGATTAAACTTCCCAAAGCAAACCATCTTAAAAATCCTATTAATGGTCTAAATGTAGCGTAAACATATAGTTGTTCTATATTTGCTTTATAAAGTTCATTATTGTTTTTCATAAATTTTTTATAATTTTTTATCTCTTGTACAAATATCTGAATAATTCTTATTCCAGTAATTGTTTCATTTAAGAAAGCATTTAATTGTGATATTTTAGTTCTTATCTTTCTATATGCTTCCCTTGCTGCATATCTAAAATATATAGTTAAAATTACAATAAAAGGAAATGATATAGCTATTATTGATGCCAGATAAATATCAGTAAAAAACATCACTATAGCAATTCCCCCCATCATTAAAATATCTTGAAAAAGGGTTACTAATACATTTGAAAACAACTCATTTAATGTTTCTATATCATTAGTTACTCTATTTACAATTTTACCAATAGGATTTCTATCAAAAAAAGAAATTTCAAGTGAAGTAATATGCTTGAAAAGGTCTTCTCTCAAATCTCTCATAGAATATTGAGATAGTTTCATTAAAAATATTATTTGAATATAAGTAATAAAAAATTGTATAAACAATAATAATATTATTAATAGAGAATAGAGGATAACATTTTTAAAATCTTTACTTCTAATTATTACAAGCTCATTAAAAGTAAAATTATTAAAATATTTTGAATCTATAGTATAAAAACTAATACCAAATTTATTGGCTTTATCTTCTAGAACTAAACTATCTAATTTTTCAATAATTTTTTTATCAATTTTATTTTTATCTAACTCAATTAATAAAAAATCTTTATTCAAAATTGCATTATTTTCAGTATAAAACTCCATTTTCTTTTTAGAAAAATACTTTAAATCAGAATTAAGTATAAAAATGTATTCATTGCTAAGTTTAATCCCTTTCTTTAGTTGTTTTCTATAAAAATCATCTGTTTCAAGTTTATAAAAAATATCTTTATTTATAATCTTTCCTGTTTTAGAAATATACCTATCAACAATTATCTTAGAAATATAAGGTGTCACAACAGTTACACCACTTATTATAAAAACAAATAAAATTGAAAGAATAAAATATTTTTTATATTTAAAAATATATTTGAATAACAGAGAATATACTTCTTTAGAATAGAGCTTGCCTTCATTTTTATCTTCTTCATGATAAAAATCCATAAAAAAATTTCCTCCAATAAATATTCAAAAAATTAATATAAAATTTAAATAAAATTAATTAAAAATAATATTATATTATTTAAAAAATAATAGTTTCTATTTTATTCCTTTTCGAAAACAATTTCTTCAAGTTTTTGAAGTTCATATAATTTAGCATAATAACCATCAAGTTTTAATAATTCTTCGTGAGTTCCTCTTTCAATTATTTTCCCTTCATCCAATATTATAATTTCATCACAATCTTTAACAGTAGAAACTCTATGAGCTATTATTATAGATGTTCTTTTTCTAATTTCCTCTTTTAAGTTATTTAGAATTTCTCTTTCAGTATTAGCATCCACAGAAGATAATGCATCATCTAAAATTAAAATTGATGGATTTATTATAAGTGCTCTAGCAATAGCTATTCTCTGTTTCTGTCCCCCAGATAATGTTATACCCCTTTCTCCAACAATAGTCTCATATCCTGCTGGAAAATTAATAATATCTTTATGAATAGAAGCTATTTTCCCATATTTTTCAACAATTTCAAAGTCTACTTTATCATCTTCGATTCCAAAAGTTATATTATTTTTAATAGAATCTGAAAATAAAAAAGAGTCTTGAGGAACATAACCAATGGATTTTCGTAATGTTTTTATTGGGATTTTATTAATATCATAACCATCTATAAAAACTTTTCCATCTTCAACATTAAAAAGATGGAATAAAATTGATATCAAAGTTGATTTTCCAGAACCTGGCCTACCCATAATGCCTAATGAATTACCTTTTTTTATATGTAAATTTATACCTTTTAAAACTTCCTTCTCCCCATTATAAGAAAAAGTTAAATCTTTTATCAAAATATCACCTTCTATTTTATCTATTTTAAAATCTGTTTTTTCATTATCACTTATTTCAGGTACCTCTTTTAAAAGAACAAGTATTCTTTTAGATGAGGCAATACCTCTTTGAAACATATTAATAAGCCAACCTATAGCCATCATTGGCCATACAAATTGTCCTAAATACATGGTCATAGCAACAAGAGTACCAAGAGATATCTCACCAATCATAACACCTCTACCACCAAAAAGGTAAAGTAATGAAATGGAAGAAGAAGAAAGAAAAATAACTATTGGAAAAAAAATACCCCAAATTTTAACTAACTTAAGATTTTTTGAAACATAATCATCACAACGCTTTTCAAAATTTATTAATTCATCCTTTTCTTGATTAAAACCTTTAACAACTCTTATCCCTGAAAAAACTTCTTGAGTTATCATTGAAATTGAAGAAAATGATTCTTGAACTTGAGAAAAAAATGTCCTTAAACGAGGAGATATTATTGCAGAAATAATAGCAATAAAACCTAGAGGTATTATTGAAAGAATAGTAATTTTAACAGATAAAGCAAACATAAAGATAAGAGACATAGTCCCCATAAACAAAGCATCAGTAAGGGCTATAAATGAGGGCCCTGTAGCCATTCTTATAGCATTAACATCATTAATCATTAATGCCATTAAATCCCCAGTTTTAGTTTTATTAAAATAATTAAAAGACAAACTTTGTACTTTTAAAAACATATCTTCTCTAACCTGCTTTTCTATTTTCCTTGAAGCCCCTATAATTCCAAGTCTCCAGAAAACTCTTAAAAAAGCCATCAAAAATGATAAAATCATAATTTTAATAAAAATTATTAATATTAATTTTTCACTAAAATATTCCATTGACAATAAATCAAGAGACTCTTTTACATATTTAGGTATTATTAGTTGCAATAAATCAACAACAACTAAAACTAAAATTCCAAAAATCATTTGTAAAAAATTTCTCTTGATATATCCCCATAAAAATTTTGAAGCTTCTTTATTAGAAATTATATCTTCAGCTTTGGCCATAGAACTTTTTTTAATTTCCATACTATTTCCTCATTATTTATATTTTAATAAAACTTGCAGAACTTTATTAATATTATCTTTAATAAAAATTAATAGTAATTTCCCTTTAATTGAATTTACTTAATAATTTTTTTTTTGCAATATATTTGTTAAGAAATCTTAACTATTAAAAATAATATAATTTTAATTTTATTTATTAAAAATTATAAATTATTAATCAATTATTTAATCAAAATATTTAAATTATAAACAATTTAAAAGATCAAATAATAAAAAATATATATTTCAAATAAAGAAAAAATAAATGCTTTAAAATTAAAAATAATTATTGATAAATTTCTTTATTTTTATTGATATAAATTAAACCTAAGGCTATTTTAGTTTTATCTGAAGCTATAGAAAAAGCTTTCTCTCTATCATTAGGGTTATAACTCTCAGGTAAAATATAAGTATTTTCTTTATACCATTGATAACTATTTTCTTTATTAAAGGAAACGCATGGATGTAAAATATCTAAAAGAGCATATCCTTTATGTTGAATTCCAATTTTTATTAATTCTTTAGTAAGCTCTTTATAACCTGAAAAACTTCTTGCAACAAAAGATGCATCCAGTGAAATTGCTACTGCAATAGGGTCAAAAGGATAATATGGTACTCCATCAAATTGAAGAGATGTTTTTTGACCTCGTCTTGTTGTAGGGGAAGCTTGTCCTTTTGTTAAACCATAAATTTGATTATTATGTACTATATTTAAAATATCAGGATTTTTTCTTATTGTATGAATGAAATGATTCCCACCTTCTCCATAAGAACAACCATCTCCACTTTCAGCAATTACTATTAACTCAGGATTAGTAAGTTTAATTCCAATTGCAGCAGGTAGAGCCCTTCCATGCAAACCATTAAACATATTAACATTTATATACTGAGGTATTTTTGCTGCTTGCCCAATCCCTGAAACAATAACAACTTTAGAAGGACTAATTTCTAGCTCAACAAGAGCTTCTTTTAAAGAATTTAAAATATCATAATTACCACATCCAGGACACCACGCTAAATCTTTGTTATTTATTTCAAATATGTCAAATTTATCATTTTTATAATCACTCATATTATTTTCCTCAATTTATTAAAATTTAAAAATTTATTTTTTAAAAAATAAATAAAATTTTATATAAAATTTAATTAAAAAATTTTATTTAAATTATAATTTTTGTTTTAGCAAATAAATATAATTTATCTATTATTTCTTCAGGGGTCATTATATACCCATCATATTTCAATATTTTTAAAGAAAATTCAAAATTAAAAACCTCTTTAAGATAATTACCAAACTGTCCTGAATAGTTTTGCTCTACAAGAATAATATTTTCTGTTTTTTGAAAATATTTTAATATTTCTGCATAAGAAGGTATTGGATAAACTTGAGAAAAATGAATTATGCCAATTTTTATATTCTCAAAAAACTTTTTTATGTTATTTATTTTTTTGTAAGGTACAAATAATCTATTTTTTAAAATATTATAAACCTCTTTAACTATATTAAAAAGAGAACCCCAGCAAACAAGCAAAATGTCATAATTTTCATCTCCATAAAATTCTGGGGAAATAAATTCCTCAAAAATTTTATTAATTTTTTTATTTCTCTTTTCTACCATAATCTTTCTAACTTCACCACTTTCAGTAATATGCCCATAAACATCATGTTCATCTGAGTCAACCCTAACAACACCATCACCATATCCAGGCACACCTCTTGGAGATATTCCATCATCAGTCAATCTATATCTTATATAATCTTTTTCTGTTTTAACAATAAAAACACTATTAATATCAAAATCAAATTTAGAACTTAAATCATCTAATCTCTTACATGTAAATATAGAATCTAGAAAATATTGTGAGGTTAAAATAAATACAGGAATTTGATACTTTTGAGAAAGATAAAAAGCTTTAGCAGTTAAATAATATGCTTGCTCAGGAGTTGACGGAGCTAAAATAACTCTAGGAAACTCTCCATGGCCTGAATATCTTACAAGATTAAAATCTCCCTCTTCTGTTCTAGTTGGAAGCCCTGTTGCAGGTCCAGGTCTTTGTCCAATATGAATTACTATTGGGGTTTCGGTCATTGCTGCAAGACTAACAGCTTCGGTCATTAATGCAAATCCACCTCCAGATGTTGATACAATAGATCTAGCTCCTGCATATGAAGCTCCTATTGCCATATTAATAGCTGCAATTTCATCTTCTGCTTGATCAACTACAATTTTTTTTCTTTTTATTTCTGGATTATCAAATTTAACATCAAAAGATTTTGAATATTTTGATAGATATGTAAAAACAGTAGTTGCTGGAGACATTGGATATGAAGAAATAAAATTACAACCCCCTCTGATTGCACCCATAGCTACTGATTGAGCACCTGATATAAAATCATAGTTATCATTCAAATTTTTCTCTATATTAATAATTATTTTATCTTTAAATTTATACCCATAATTATAGCCTTCTTCTGAATATTTTAAATTTTCTTCAATTGTTTTATTATCCTTTTTTGAAAACTTTTCTTTTATAATACCTAAAATATTATCTAATTTTGCTCCAAATAAATTACAAATTAAACCTGAAATGAATATAGGATAAAGGATTCCAAAAGAGTAATTACAAGTATTAAAAGAATAATCTATCTTTATAAAATTTTTACTAAAATAATTTTCATCTAAATCTCTTTTTTTTATTAAATAACTTCTAAAAATATTATCATTATCTTCTTCAGTTAAAAAGTTATCTATATAAAAAATGTATGTGTCTTCATAAATTCTATCAATATGCCTTTTCAATGAATCTCTATTTATTAAAAAAATAAAATCAACTTTATTTGTTATAGAGTTTTTAATTTCAGAAGCAATTCTAATATAAGTTGAATTATTTCCCCCTCTAATTCTTGACATATATTCTTTAGTACCAAAAACAAAATATCTCTCCTTTTTAAGACAACTTAAGATTATATCTTCAACAGTATTTAACCCTTGCCCTGCTGCTCCACTTAAAAGAATAGAAACATCTTCTTCTTTTACTATCATTTTTGCCTCCAATTTATAAAATAATCCTATTTATTTTTTTTTCAATTTTATATTTTTTATTATAAAAAATAAATATTAAATTTATTATTAATTTATATTTTTTATATTGTCATAAGAAAAAAAATTTATTATTTTTAAATTTAGATAAATTTATCTATTTTAGAGGGGTATTAATTTATGGAAAGAAAGGAAACATTATCGTTTCAAGCACATACAAAACAACTTTTAGATTTAATGATTCATTCTATTTACACTCATAAAGAAATCTTTTTAAGAGAACTAATATCAAACTCTTCAGATGCTTTAGATAAACTAAGATTTAAAGCTTTAACAGATCCTTCAATATTAGGTAAGGATGAAGAACTTCTTATCGAAATCAAAATAGATGAAAAAAATAGATCTATTAGTGTATCAGACAATGGTATTGGTATGACTTATGAAGAAGTTATAAATAATATAGGAACTATTGCGAATTCTGGTTCAAAAGCTTTCTTTGAAGCAATAAACAAAGAAAAAGATAATAAAAAAGGAAGTAATTTTGAAAATTTAGAACTAATAGGCCAATTTGGAGTTGGTTTTTATTCTTCTTTTATGGTTGCCAAAAAAGTAGTAATATTAACAAAATCTCCTTTTTCTGAAAAAGGAGTAAGATGGGAGTCAAAAGGTGATGGAGAATATACAATTGAAGATTATGATAAAGCTACAAGAGGAACCAAAATTATATTATATTTAAGAGATAAAAAAGAAGAAAATGATGATTTTGACTATGACGAATTATTAAAACAATACAAAATAGAATCACTTGTTAAAAAATACTCTGATTTTATTAGATACCCAATTAAAATGGAAGTTGAAATTGAAGAATATCCCAAAAAAGATGATGGTACACCAGACTATGATAAAAAACCAATTAAAAAGAAAGAAATAAAAACATTAAACTCAATGCAACCTATATGGCAAAAGGATAAATCTTCTGTGAAAGATGAAGAGTACTTTGAATTTTATAAGTCTACTTTTCATGACTGGACTGATCCTTTAGATTATATTTATATTAAAGGTGAGGGAACTATAGAATTTAAAGCTTTACTTTTTATTCCCAAAAAAGCTCCATTTGACCTTTATTCACCTGAATATAAAAAAGGATTAAGACTTTATTCTAAAAATGTTTTTATTATGGAAAACTGTGAAGAAATATTACCTGATCACTTTAAGTTTATTAAAGGACTTGTTGACTCTCCAGACTTTTCTTTAAACATTTCAAGAGAAATATTGCAACATACAAAACAACTTAAAACAATCTCTAAAAATATTGAAAAAAAGATTTATGACAAATTAATTTCCTTAATGAAAGATAAAAGAAAGCAATATGAAGATTGGTTTAAAGATTTTGGTACTATTATAAAAACTGGAATTTATCAAGATTTCTCAAAAGAAAATACTAAATTAAAAGATCTTCTTGTTTTTGAATCAACATACACAATAACAAAAGAAAAAGAAAAGACAATTAAAGAAAATATAAATTCAGATAAATCTAATCAAAAAACTGAGGAAGGTAAAGAATCAGAAAAAAAAGATTTGAGCTCTGAGAATAATATTTCAAAAATGACTACATTAAAAGAATATGTAGAAAGAATGAAAAAAGATCAGGATAAAATTTACTATATTTCTGGTAAAGATAAAAATACTTTATTAAACATACCTCAAATGGAAGCTATAAAAGAAAAAGGTTATGAAGTACTTCTTTTTCTTGATAATATCGATGAATTTATTGTTCCAATGATGCATGACTATGAAGGAAAACAGTTTCAATCTGTTTTAAATGCTGAAATTGACAAAGAAAAAAAAGAAATTATAAAAACAGAAGAGGAAACTTCAAAAGAGCTTCTAAATTATTTAAAAGAGATACTAAAGGATAAAGTTGTGGATGTTAGATTTACTACCAAACTTAAAGAAAGTCCAGCATGTGTTGTTTCTGCTTCAGAGCATATGAGTCTTCAAATGGAAAAAATTTTATCAGAATTTGAAAAAATTGATTTTCCTAAAATAGATAAAATACTTGAAATAAATCCCGAACATGAAGTTTATAAAACATTAAAAGCAAAATTTGCTGTTGATGCAAAACATCCAGATATTTATGAAATTGCTCATCTTCTCTATGATCAAGCTATGCTTGCACAAGGGTTTTTGCCAGAAGATCCCATAAACTTTGCAAAAAAAATTGCTACATTAATATCTAAAGCTTTTTAATAAATAGTTAAAAAGATTAAAAAAATATTTATATGAATATTATTTCAGCTAGCAGAAGAACTGATTTCCCTGTTTTCTTTTTTGAATATTTTTTAAGGTGTTTAAAAAATGGATTTATTGAAGTTAAAAATCCATATAACTATAAACAGAATAAAAATGTATCCTTAAAAGATGATGATGTTTCTTTTTTTGTTTTTTGGACAAGAAATCCAATTAATATTATAAAAAATATTAAATTATTAAAAAAATATAAATTTTATGTACTTGTTACTATAAATCCATATACAGAAGAAATTGAGCCAGCTTTTAGTGATAAAAACTTATTCTTAAACTATTTTAAAGAATTAAGTTCTTTAATAGGAAAGGATAGAGTTGTATGGAGATATGATCCAATATTAATTTCTAAAAAATACTCTTATAATTTTCACTTTGAAAAGTTTGAAGAATACTCATCTATTCTTAATAAATTTACAAATAAAGTTATAATAAGTTTTCTACAATTCTATAAAAAGAACATAAAAAAATTGATAAAAGAAAATATAATTGATATTAATTTTGAAAAAAAAATTTCTATTCTTAGCAATTTTTCATCAATTTCTAAAAATTACAATTTAAAAATTGAATTATGTTGTGATGAAATAAATTTACTTATTAAAAAACAATTATTTACAAACTTTGATAATATTAAAAGTTCTAAATGTATTGACTGTAATATAATTAATAACATTTATGGCACTAAATACAATGAAATAAAAGACAAATATCAAAGAAAATTTTGCAATTGTGACAAAAGTATAGATATTGGGCAATACCATACCTGTAAATATGGTTGTATCTATTGTTATGCAAAATAGTAATAACTTAATTTATTTTTCTATATCTTTCAGGTCCAATTTTATAAATATTGTTTCCTCTACAATCAATAGCAACAATAACAGGAAAGTCCTCTACTATTAACTCTCTAATTGCTTCTGTCTGTAGATCTTCATAACAGATAATCTTAGATGATTTTATACATCTTGAAATTAATGCTCCAGCACCTCCTATTGCAGCAAAGTATATAGCTTTATTTTTTATCAGACTTTCTATAACCTCCTTGCTTCTGTTTCCCTTTCCAATAATTCCTTTTAATCCATTATCAAGTAATTTAGGTGTAAATGGGTCCATTCTTCCACTTGTTGTTGGACCTGCACTTCCAATAACCTCTCCAGGTTTTGCAGGTGTTGGGCCTACATAATAAATAATATTCCCACTTAATTCTATAGGAAGTTTTTCTCCTTTTTCAATGACTTCAATAAGTCTCTTATGTGCCATATCTCTTGCTGTATATATTTTACCTGAAATATAAACCTCATCACCAGCAAACAATCTATCTATAACTTCATCTACTAATGGTGTACTAATTTTAATCATAAAAACCTCTATATTAATTTTAAGATTAAAAATAAATTAAATCTTTTAATTATTTATTAACCAAATTTACTATAATTTATAATAAATTCAATATATTAAAATTAATATTTTCAAGATATTTTTAGTATTTAGGTTGTTAATTTAAAATAAAATTAAACAAAACTATTAAGATGAATTTTTTTTTAATATAATTTTAATTAAAATAATTAATAAATTAAAATTATTAAATAATTTATTGATATTTTTTATAAAAAATATTAATATTAAATTACTATTTTATTATTTGAAAATAAATAATTTATGATTAATTTAATATTTAAAATCATTACTAAATTATTTTTACCACCATCTATTTTTATAATTTTACTTATAACATCAAGTTTATATTTAGCTTTTATAAATAAAAAATTGAAAAATAATAAGTTGAAATATTTAGCAATTATTTTTTTTATTTCAGGAGTTTTAATCTATATTTTTTCTATAAATATTACAAAAAATATACTTTTTAATTCACTTGAAAAAAAATATAAAATTCAAATTGATAGTTTTAAACAGAATAGTTTACTTGGTGTTGATTATATAGTTATTTTATCAAGTAACATTAAAAATATTAAGAATTCATATCTTTCTTCACAAAAAGGTTACCCAGAAAGATTCTTTCTTGTGAGATTGATAGAAGGAGCTAAACTTTTCAATTTTATAAAATCAAACAAAAAAAATTTTAATAAAAATGAAAATATCATTATTCCTAATATTATTGTATGTGGGGGAGTAATTTTTCAAAATAAATATAATAATATTGCAGAAAGTGAAATAGGTAAAGATTTTTTAATATCAATTGGAATTAATGAAGATTTTATATTAACAGAAACTAAAAGCAAAAACACATATGAAAATTTACTTTTTGCTAAAAATAAATTTAATCTTAATAAGAAAAAAATTATTATAGTAAGTTCAGCATTTCATATGAAAAGAGTTTCATTAATATCTGATTATCTAAATCTCAATTATCTTTTATATCCTGTTGATTTTAATTCCTCAAAAGGAATAAACATTGATTCTTTTATTCCATCAAATTCAAATTTAGAATTAATCAATCTTATAATTTTAGAATATATATCAATTATTTATCATAAGTTATTTATACTTAAATAATTTCCTTAATAAAACTAAGTTTTTTTAATATTTCTTCAATTTAATTAAATCTCAATTTCACCATGTCTTGCGGCATGACAGTTTAAATTAACAGCAACAGGCAATGATGCTATATGACATGGGTAATATTCAATAAAAACATCAAGGCAGGTAACTCTTCCACCTATACCTTGAGGACCAACCCCTGTGTTATTAACTTCTTTTTTTATCCTTTCTTCTAGTCTTGCATAATTTGGATTTTTATTTCTTTCTCCTATATTTCTAAAAAGTGCTTTTTTAGCTAAAATTGCACATTTTTCAAAGTTTCCTCCAATTCCAATACCAATAATAATTGGGGGGCAGGGATTCCCTCCAGCAGAAATAACTGTTTCAACAACAAATTTAATAATAGCTTCTTCCCCTTCAAGAGGTTTAAACATTTTAAGTGCACTCATATTTTCTGCACCCCCACCTTTTGGAGCAAATTTTATACTAATTTTATTGCCAGAAATGTTCTCAAAGTGAATTATAGGAGGTAAATTTGTTTTAGTATTAGATCTATCATAAATTGGGTCATTTACCATTGATTTCCTAAGATAGCCTTTATCATAAGCTTCTCTAGTTGCTTCAATAATAGCATCTGAAATATGCCCACCTTCAACTTTAACATCATCACCTACTTGAACAAAAAAAACCGCAGTGCCGGTGTCTTGACATATTGGCATATAATTTTCTTTAGCAATATCTGCATTTTGAATCAATTTTTCTAAAATAGATTTACCAACTGGAGATTCTTCAATTTTTATATTATCTTTTATAGATTGATATACATCAGAAGGTAGAATATAGGATGTTTGAAGAATCAAATCAACAACTTTATTTTTTATTTCATTAAAACTTATAATCCTAATTTTTTCCATATCTACTCCAGAAAATAAAAATGAAAAATAAAATAATATCTTATTCCATTGAAGCATAACCTTCGATAGAAGTAAATCCATCCACTTTTAATGGAGGAAATTCATCCATAACTTCTATATTCTCTTCACCAATAAATCCAACCATAAGATACTGCTTTGAAATCGGATCAAATTTAAATTGTTTAATTAACCTAAAATCTTTTACTTCACCAGTACTTTTTACATGAATTCTTTTCCCTGTACAATAATATTTCTCCTCCCCAATTGAAATATAATCTCCATTTAAAGGTTTAACTGGTAAGTTTTGCTCTATTAACTTTTTTACTTCACTTTCTACTAATTCTAAATCGATCTTTGGTCTTTCACTAAAACCAATAACAAAACCATGCCTAACATCAGAGTGCAAAATATCCCTACTAATACCATAAAGCTTCATCAATACTAGACCTGTTAGATCTTCTGCTGTATGGGCCATAAGTCTATATATAAGATTTGTTTCAGCAACTTCTTTAATTTTATATGGTGATGGACCTAGAACAGATGGTCTATAAACTCTAACTTCTTCACCTATTCCAAATATTATCTGAGCATTGTAGCCAAGATGCTTATAAACTAGATCAAAATGCTCAACAACTACTCTTCTATTTGAATGAACAACTTTATTTATAACATCAACTATTTCATGCATTTGGTGAAATGCAAGTTCATGCCTTACATCAATATGAAAAGTGTGACCAGAAAAATAGTCTGAAGGTTCAAAACTAAATATTGGATTGTTTGGTATATTTACACCTTCATCATCATTTGTAAGCTCAAGCCCAGGGAATATTCCCCTTATTAAAGTTGATTTACCAGAACCTTCAGGCCCTATAACTCCGATTAAATAATCTGTTGGGTATAAAAATTTATCAGCAATTTGACTACCAAGAATATATAATCTATATCTTCCTCTTGGAGCATAATAAACAGCAAATCTTAGATTTTCTTTAATTGGCATTGAAAGCATATTTACCCCCTTAATACAAATATAGACATTTATAATTATATAATTTTAAAAAACATTCACTTAAAGTTCAAATTCCATATCAAGTAAAGGACCATGCTGCTGTGCTCCATAAACATCTGTATCACCGGGAGAACCAGATGGAATAATCCTTTTCATTCCAAATTTAACTGCTAAAGCTGGTTCAAAGAATATTATATCAAAAATTTCTTCTTCATCAACCTTAAATAATTTAGAAATAATATTTTTATTAATAAGATTTTTTTCTTTAACTTTTTTAAATGTTTCAGCATCCTTAAAAATTATATCAAAGGTTAGTTCAAATGGACTTGAATTTTTGCTCCTAATAACTTTTGCTATTTCTCTTATATTTTTTTTTATCATCTATATCTCCATCAATTTTTTAATTTAATTAATTTAATAAATATTTATTTTTGACATAAATATTATTTTATATTATCTGTTAAATATTTTTTATTTTATATAATTTTGTTTTTATTTTTTACATTAAAAAATAAAAATATAAAAATTTTATAAATAAATTAATCAATTTTTAATATATTCAATCTGCTTTTTGAATATTGAAAAATCATCAAGTTCCATAAGATGATACAATGAAAATTTATAAACTTCTCCTGCTTTAATGTCAGAAGGTGAAAAAGGAAATGCAAGATTTCCTGCAGTTGAAATCCTTCCTTCATACCCATAATGGAGCATAGTTGATCTAACAAGAGAACAAATAGTATTTGCTTCAGATTGAGTCTTTGCTACTGCCTCAATTAGAATTCCTATTTCATAAGAAAATGCTTTATTTACAGGTTCAAGTTTTCCCATAACTCCATTTTTTCCATAAACATGAAAATATATATCTCCATTTATATTTTCTTTTTCAAGTAAAAGATTTACCCTTTCTTTAACTTTTTCTATAATAGAATCTATTTTTTCAATCATCACTGGATCATGTGAACCTGCTATTGTAATAGTTCTATAACCAACTTTTCTTGATCCCTCCAGTTTAATCATATATTTTGGAGATTTTTCATATTTGGAGCTTCTTACCTCAACCATACCATTTCCAATATCTATAAATTTAACATTTTCAAGATTTAACTGTCCACCAGGACCTGGAAGATGAATAGGATCCGATTTTTCATAAAGTGAGTGAGCTGCTACTGATAAAGTTGTAAATATTCTATCATCATTTAAAGGCTTTAATATAAATGAATCTTTCTTTAATATACCAAATGCACAGTCAGAACCAGAACCAGGAGAAGCAGCAATTGCTGCACACTCTAATATTTTTCCAAGATGAATAGCTAAACCTTTATCATAACCAAGCATGATAGGTAGACAAGCAAAACAAGCTGGATCATAGGTTCTTCCAGCTAAAATAACATCACATCCTTCTTTAAGAAGATCAATAAATGGCTCAACACCTATTTGAGCTACAATATGAGGAGTTTCTTCAATATCCTCAAGATTCAAAACTTCTGGATAACCTAAAGGAATTAATTTTCCTTCTTTAAATTTTTTAATAACTAAATCCTTATCTATATCAGAATAAATTTTTCCCATCTTAAATGAAAGCTTTTCTTCTTTAGCTATTTCTTTTATTATTTCTTCACACCAATCCATATGTGGCTTTGCCCCAGAACCACCAGCAGTACCAATGACAACAGGAATACCATTTTTAACTCCATGAACCAGCATATATCTTAAATCTCTTTTAACACCTAGTCTATCTGTAAAAGATACTCCTGCTCCCAAATAGTATGGGCCTGGATCAGTAGAACCAGCATCAACAGCAATTAAATCTGGTTGCAATTCCATTGCATTTAAAAAAGACTTTTCTGGAAATCCATAACCAAGAATAGCAGTAGGTGAAAGTATCTTAAGTTCATCTTTTTGTGGATTTTTTTCTAAAATTTCTTTTTTTATCATTATTTTTACTCCTAAAGATTAAATAAAAAATATATTTGTATTTAAACATTTACCTATACATTCTTTTTACCTTTTATACTTATACTCAAGAAGATTAATAACTCTTTCAATTTCATTTTTAACTATACAAAATCCTTCATCAAAACCCATTCCTGGTTTTGCAAGTAATCTTTCTGATTGAACAGCAATAGCTATGTCAGTACAAATTTTAGCTGAAATGTCTGTCTCATTACAAGTACCTCCCTGATAAGCTTCCATTCCAAATTTCTTACAATAAATAACACTTTCAATTATATTATGAACTGAACCAAGATCTGGAGTTTTTATTTGTACCATATGACAAGCTTTGGCATCTGTAAATTCAACTATATCTTCATAAGTATTACACCATTCATCAGCAACTATTTTTACTCTTGACCCAAAAGACTCAAGTTTCTCTTTTATCTTTTTTAAATATTCTATCTGTTTATTCTTTTCACCTAAATCAACAGGTCCTTCTATATATAGTTGAAATTCTTGAGCATACTTTTCAAGTGAGGCAAGATAATCTGCTATTTTATCTATATTGTTTTCAAATATTATTCCAATAGTACCATAAACATCAATATGAATTGTTGGAATATAATTATTGTGAAGTCGTATTTTTTTTATTCTATTTGCAATCCAACTAATATAATCTTTCAATAATTCTCCCTTTTTCCCTAGCTTTGTATCTACATTGTTTATTAAACCATGTGGGAGAACATCTACTTCTTTTAATATCATCTTATCTACATTAATAAATCTATCATCTCCAGATTGACCAAAAATAGGAACCCTTTTTATAACTTTAGGTAAATTATATTCCCTCCATATTGTTTCAACAATAGTTTCGCAATGTGCTTTTGAAACAGCATCTAATAAGGCTTGACTGATACCGTATCTTATAGCAGTATGTACTCTTTTACCATCAATAACAAGATCATCAATTTCTTTTGCAAGTTCTCTAAAATTATTAACTTCTCTACCTAGCAATAAAGGCTTTATATATTTTTCAATAAAAGGAATATAATTTTTTGCTAAAAATAGAGGATCTCTTCCACCAGCTCCTGAATATTGAACGGCAGCACAATCTCCAATAGCTATATTTCCATTTTCTAAAATAATCATTATAGAAATTGACTCTCCAGCTTGTCTAATAGCCTCAAAACCTGGTAATTCAGGTCTACCTTCGTAAATAAAACCATCCTGTTTAGCACCTTTTTTTATTGCTTTTTGGTCATCAAAGAAAAAACCCGTTTTACCAGCTGATAAAATTATATCTTTAATTTTCATATGTTCTCCTTCTTTTTATTTTATATAACTTCTTAATTCTATGTTATAAAAATTAAATTTTATAAATTTTTTTTTTATTTTTGCATTCCTACATCTTATAACTATAATTTTTTTATGAATTAATAAAAATGTTATTAATTTTTTCTTGGCCTTCCAACAAGTCTTCCTTTACTTATAGCATAAATGTCATCAACAAGCATCTGAAATGTTGGTTCTCTTTTTTCAAAATCAGCTCTCTCTCTTGTCTTAATTTTATGTATCTCTTTTACTTCATTTTTCATCGGTACAAAACCATTATCTAAAATTCTAATAGCACCTGTATTATCCCTTACAGGCATTATTTTCCCTTTATTATAAATAGATGGTGCAAATGGAACATCAAGAATTCCTGCTTCAAAAGATTTTACAACCCCTATAGCAAGATCTCCTTCTCCTGCTTCTATAACTTTATCTAAAAGATACCTTACTTCCTCTTTTATTAAATTTATTTCTTTCTCAAGTAGAGGAGATCTATCCATTGATTGCTCATATAACATATTTACAACTTGCTTTGTAGCTTTTAAACCTTGAAGATTAGCTTCTTTTGTAGGAATACCCAAAGCTTCATGTGGTGTTTTTACAATAACTTTTGTAGCCTTTGCAAGTGCTGCTGTAGCTGCACCCCATGAAATCACTCCAAAAGCTCTTGCCTCATCTTCTGGGAAACCTCCCATCCATTGATGAAAAACTGTAGTTAATTCATAATCCTGATAATTGAATTTGTCAAAGTACTCTTTAGCTAATTCTCTTAAAGAGATAACAGCAGCAGTATCTTGAATAAGGTTACCACATTGTCCATATCCAAGAGTTATAGATTTAACTCCTTGTTCCAAAGCAAGAATACCCTCTATTATTGCTATGGTATTTGAAATAAATGGAGGCACAAGAGTTCCTGTTAAAGGGCCAAAAGGTTCAACATTTATCCTTATTCCATTCTCCTCATAATATCCTACTAATCTATACACATATTGCCAATCTCTTAATGATTTTTCTAATGGTACAGATTTAGCATAAGGGATATTATATGAAATACCTCCCCCCTCAAAAGATGTAAAACCTGCTGCAAGTGTTATTTCTGCAAGAAGTCTTGCATCTGGAGTACCATGCCTTACTTGAACTGGTTTATTTAAACTTTCAATAACCTTTCTACAATTATGAACCCCCCAATTTACCGCAGGAAATCCATTTAATAATGATCTACCTGCTTCTTTAGATCTTTGAATACCTTTTTCACATTCAGTATATCTATTTTGTCTTGTATATGCATCTATTGTTGTTGGTAAAAGATCAGCTTCTTGTTCAAGATATCTTAAAAGTTCAATATGCTCTTCAAGCAGAGCAACTCCAGCTCTTGGTTGAATAAGAGTCTGTTTCTTCTCATCAGCAATCTTTAAAACATTAGAAAATCTTTTATTTCCTGAAATCTTTCGCTGATACTCTATCCCCTCATTAATATCCACTATATCTTTTCCTGTGGGCCATCCCTGTAATACTTCTTTTCTCTCTTCAAAAAATAGATCAATAGGAATTTTTTTGTTCTTCAATTCTCTTTTGGTTTCCATTTTATATCTCCTCTAACAATTTTTTGTATTATTTATATTTTTTAATATTTATAAAAGTTTCATTTCTCATTTTCTTCTAACTATATTTATCTTAATTTTTCAAATAATACCAATTACTATTTTTAATTATGAAGAATACTTAATTTTTTCTTCCAAATTCATCATAAGGCATAATGTTGCTTCATATTGATACTTTTTAGAAATATTTGCCAGTATAGGTAGCAGATATTCTTTATCTCTTAGATAAACAAAGTTTTCTGGCAAAAGAGCTATCTCTTCTTCTAATTCATAATATTGTTTTTTGTTAAAAAAAGATTCATATGAAAATGTTAATAATTCTTTTGGATTAAACATCTCCATTCTTGCAAGATAACCCCCACTTCCTATCATTGTTTTAACATTTTTTAAATTTTTTCCATACTGAATAAATTTCTCACCATTTATGGTAAATATTCTCTTGTATTTGCCAGCATGTCTTAATCCGGAAAACTTAATACATATAGAGGCAATAATTTCATCAAAAAAAATTTCTAAATCATTTTCAGGTAAATAAGATGTATTTTGATTAACCTTACAAACATAATCCCAAAATCTATTAACGAAATCTTCTTCATTATCAATCATCTCAATTAATTTAAATCCTTTAACTTCTTTTTTTATCTTAAAGATTTGTTTTACATAATCTACTCCACATTCAAAAACCGCCTTCGCAGAGACCCTCATCCCGAGATCACCTTCAACAGTTCTTTTTACTGTTGGTTCAATAATTCCTTTTATCATTACATTACTATCTTCTATTACATCTCTATGATAAGAATAAAAATCTGTGGTTGCTCCACCCATATCAATTGCAATAAATGATTCCCAATCATAATTTAAAATATTTTCAACCTCTTTGATTTTTATACTAAAGTTATTGATATAACTATCAAATGATTTTAAATTACTAACATCTGTTTTTATTCTATTATTAATATTTAAATTTAGTTCCTTTAAATTTTTCTTTATTTTTTTAACATTTTCTGGTATTCCACTAATAAAATTAAAAACTGATAAAGGAGTTGGTTCAGGGTAAAACCCTATTTTTTCTACAATCTCATCTAAACCCTTGCCATGTATTATATTTTTAAGAAATATATCTCTAATACTACTTTTTGCAGGCTCTATATTTATCTTCTCAATTTCAGGCATTACATTTTCTGTTATTTTTATTTCAAAATTTTTTCTTATAAATATGTCAAAAATCTCATCAGCACAAGCAGTATTACCAGCATAAAGGATTACTGGCTTTATATCCATGTTTGATAGCATTTGAGCATTATGAATATTTATCTCTTCATTACCGCCATCAGTACCACCAGTGAAAAGTATAATATCAGGATTTTCCTCCTCTATTTGTTTTATATTTTTAACAGTTAATCTATATGAAAAAGATTTTGTTACTTTACCCCCAGCAGATAATGCAGTAAGTCTAGCTATTTTTAATGTTAATTCTGGAACAATTCCTATAGCTATAATTTTTAAGCCCCCCTTAGCTGATGAAGAATAAAAAATATCTAAATCTTTATAATTTTTAATATCTTGAAAATTTTTTATATTTTCATTTTCCAATAACTTATAGAGAACCTCAAAAAAACCATCAGCAAGATGGTTTACTGTT
This sequence comes from Spirochaetota bacterium, assembly GCA_026415295.1. Classification (NCBI taxonomy): domain Bacteria; kingdom Pseudomonadati; phylum Spirochaetota; species Spirochaetota bacterium. Next base: position 28,311 of record JAOAHJ010000039.1, read on the forward strand.
GTTGAGATTTGATATCTTTTTGCAGGTAATAAAATATTATCATACAGATAAAATAAAAAGCCTTTTGTATAGGTTGAGCCTATATCAATACTAATCAATTTTTTCACCGAATCTTTCCTCAATATCTTTTTTAAGATATTCTATAGCTTTTTTTAGATCAGCATCTGGACCAAAAACTCTATCAAAACCCATTTTTTTAAATTTTTCTTCAACTTCTGCAAAATCATGTTTACCAACAACAAGATTTCCGCCAACATATAAAATAATATTTTCCAAACCTCTTTCGATGCATCTATCCCTTAAACCTTCACAATCAAGCTCCCCTTGCCCATAAAGAGATGAAACGAGAATAGCTTTAGCATTTGATTCAATAGCAGCATCAATAAACTCATCTTGACTAACCATTACTCCAAGGTTTATAACATTAAAACCTGCTTCCGAAAATACTTTTTCAATAATTTTATTACCAACTGCATGACAATCAGAACCAATTACTCCTGTAACTATATTAATCTTTTTCATTTAAAACCCCTTCTTTTATAAAATCTTTAAATTTTTTTCTATAAATTTCATTAATCTTATCTTCTATTAATAATAAAGAACCATTGTCAATTTTATAATTAAAATATATTATCATATTTGAATAATTTTTAAATAAATAATCAATTTTCATTAAAATATTTTCATCTAAATTTATTCTTAAATTCTTATTTTCTTTAAAGTATCTTAAATAATTACCAATATTAAAATATTCTGGAATTATAAAACAATCATATTTTTTTAAATTCTCATTTATATATTTCTCAAGTTCTATAAAATTATAACTTTCAAAAAAACTTAAATTTTTATTTAAATAATTTTCAATTGGGAAAAAATCAACATTTTTATATATATCAAACTTTTTAAGATAGTCTTTTATTATTATAGAAAATTTTGAAGAAAAAGTAATTACAAGCTTTTTTGCATTTTTGTCAACTTTTGCAAGTTTAAGTACTGTTTTAGAATCAGGTTCAATATTTACTTTTATAAGATTAACTTCGTTTTCAAACTCTCCTTTAAATTTTTCATAAATCTCTTTATAATGTTTCTTTGTGGTTATAATAAATTCAAAACTATTTTTTAATTGTTTAAAAATATTATCATAATTTCTTTTATAAAAATACTCAATTGGATAAAAGAAAAGATTTATCTTATAAAGGTCTCTTAATTGTTTACTTAGAATAAAAAAGGATTCTATATTACAATCTATAAAAGCTAAATTTATTTCAGCAACATTTAATTCTTTATAAGATAAAATAGAATTAAAAAAATTCTTTATATCATTGAAACTAAAATCTTCTTTTAAGAGTTCATCAATAAGATTATTTATTAGAATGTAAGCTTTCTCTTTTCTACTTTGGACAAAAGCCAATGAATCAAAATTTATATAATAACCACTACCTTTTTTAGAATAAATCAAACCCTCATTTTTTAATTTATCATATACTTTATTTATAGTTAATCTTGAAACATTTAATAAACTTGAGAGCTCTCTTTCAGAAGGAAGTTTTTCTAATTCTTTATTTATTATTTTGCTCCTGATAAAGTTTAAAAGCTGAATATAGAAGGGGAATTTTGAATTTGAATCATAAGAAAAATTTTTAAAAATACTGGCATAGTCCATATAATAATTTATTGAATTGGTATTTGCCACATATTATTAAAATATAAATAAATGTCAAGAAAAATATTTTATTGAATTTTAAAAATATTAAACTATTTTTACTATAAAATTATTTAATTTTTATATTTTAATTAAATTTATATGCAAAAATTTATATTTAATTTAAATAAAATTTCTTTAAAAATTAAAAATAGTTCTAATAATTTTATAAAATGTTTTAAAAGAAAAAGATTTATTTTTATAATAATTTTTACATTCTTAATTTTTTTATTATTTATAATTTTTAATGAAGATCTTTTAGCTTCTGAAAAAATAGAAGAAAGTTATAAAATAGTTACAATTAATAAAATTAGAATAATTATAAATGAAGAAATTTATGATTGGGAAAATTTACACATTTTTCCAAAAAAAAGACCAACCAACTATACTGATCCTTTAACAATTATTTCATTTTTAAGTATAAAACCAAAGCAAACTATCAAATTAAATATCCTGGAACAAAAAATATTTAATATAGAAAAAATATTAATAAGTTCAGCACTTTTTAGTTCTGTATGTATTGATATTATTGAATTATCTCAGGATAATAATCTTGTAAATATAATTGTTGAAGTAAAGGAAGGATTTCTATATAAATTTGGCGGTGGTTCTATATATGGTATTTTTGGGAAAAACAATCTTAGTGGTTTAAGAAAATCTTTTACTATTACATTAGGCTATAATCTTAATGGAATAAATTATACAGATCAACTATTATTCAATACTAACTTTTTTCTAGATTTTAGTTTATATTATAAAAATAGTTTTGGTTTCAAAGAAATTAGCTTTAACAGGATTGATTTAAATTTATCATTAGGTTATAGGATAACTCCTTTTTTTGAGATTATTTTAAATTCTTTAGTTAAATTCCAAAATTCTAATCTTATAAATGAACTTAGTAATTTTTTTATTCAAGGAAGTTTTTATTCAATAGAGGAAACATTAAGTTTTAACTACATTTATTATTTTTTTATTAATAAAAATAAAAAAAATGATTTCTATTTTAGAGGTTATTTAAAATTTTATCCCTCTTTAATATATTTTTATAATTTAAAATTTGAAGATTCATTTCAATTTATTAATTATAATATAGGTCCAATCTATTCAATAAATATTAAAAATAGTTTTTTATTCGAATCAAAATATTTTTCCATAGGTTTTATATCTCAACTTTCTACTTCTACATATAAATTAGATTATTTTAACTCCAAAAATATGTCCCTTTCAGAAGAACCATTTGTTAGAAGCCCCGTAGATATAAATCTTACATTTCCTGATAATTTTTTTATAACAAGTTTTGAAATAAGATCCCCTTTTATAAAATTATTTAATATTAATTTTTTAGCTTTTGAATTATCAGTTTTTAGTTTTTATGACATAGCTATATGCAAAATTTTATATAAATACTCTAATAGTTTTAATCTATATTTAAATAATCCTTATTATCTCCATGCTTTTGGAATTGGAATAAGATTTGGTTTCGCACAACCTGTAAACACATATTTTACTTTGACATTTGGTATAAACAAAGATAATAATTGGAAATTAATATTTTATTCTGGTAAAGGTTTTTAAATAATTAATATTTAATTATATATTTATTTTAATTAATCTATTTAAGTAAGATTTAATAATTTCTATAATAATAGAATTATATTTTAAATTTATAGATTTTAATAATAATTTAAATGAAGTTCTTCTCTTTCTTTTCCTTGGTGGAATAATCCATTCTCTAAAAAACTTTTCACATTCATTATCAACAAGCATAATACAAAATCCATCTTTTACTTTCAATATTGGCTGATTTCTAAACTTACCTCTACCCATATATAAACCCATTAAGGTACCAGGTTTTATTTTAGTTAAGATTTTAGTCTTATAAAGCTCAAGGTCAAAAATTATAAATTCTTCTCCATTTATTTTCACCTTAAGTCTTATTCCTATATCCTGTCCGCAAAAAGCTCTTAACTTTCTCCATATTATTTCACAATTATCTTTTTCAAAATCAATAAAACTTAATTCTTTAGCTTTTTTTAAAGTCGCATAAGATCCAGATGATTGAATTTTAGTAAAATTTTTTTTTGTTTCTAGTTTATCCAAAGATTTTAATATCGCATCAACACCTAGCATTGTTAAATTATATAAAACTTGAATTGGAGTTGAATATTTTGAAATTTTATAAATCCCAGTTTTTGCAATAAGATCTCCTTTATCAAAATCCTCTTCAACTTTATGTACAGTTCCCCATATCTTTTTCCAACCTTCAAGTATAGCAAAAGTATCAGGTTCCATACCACGCAAATAAGGTAAAGGACCTGGGTGATAATTTATAAAACCATATCTTGGTATAGAGAATAACTCCGATGGTATCCAATTCCCATAAAAAACAATACCTATATCTAAATTTAATTTTCTTATTTCATTTAACCAATTATTAATATTTGTCTTAACTTCATCTATTTTTAATTTTTCTATGATCTCAGTTCTTTTTAATTTTAATTCATCTGGTAAAAAAAATCTTTTTTTCATTTTAACTTCAGGATATAAATTTATAGGGTCATCTTTATAAATAATAAGCCCTTCAATATTATATCCCTCTTTTTCAAGTTTTTCAAACAATATCATTCCATAATCATCCCTTCCAGTTGGCCTATTTCTACCTAGATACAATAAAACATTATTTATAATCATTAAAACCTCAAAAAAATATTTATATATTAATAATTTATTTTTAACAAATATTTTGATAAAATTATTTAATGCCAAAAAGTAATTTAGTCATTTTTCATAAAATATTAAAACATTCTCTTTAATATTTTCTTTTAAATAATAATTACATATTTCAATATAGAAGTTAGTTGCTTTATCATCAGGAAATTTTTCTTCAATTTTTTTAAAAACATTTAATGCTTTATTATAATCATAATTTTCAAAATATTTCACTCCAATATGAAAATGTTCAAGGTATTTTATTCTTTTTATTTTATCTTCTTTTTTAAGTCCATCTAAAACTTCAAAAATTTTAACAGGATTTTCTTTACCTTTAACTCTTACTTTTCCAAGATATCTAAAAACATAAATTTCTTTATTTATTAATTTATCATAAGAAAATTCACTTATTATTATTGAAGCATCAAATTTCCTTGTTAATCCCTCTAATCTTGAAGCTAAATTTACATTATCTGATATAACTGTAGAATCTATTCTTTGCTCTTCACCTAAAATACCAAGCATAAGCAACCCAGTGTGAATTCCAAATCTGACATCTATTTCTGGTAATCCCTTTTCTTTCTGCTTTTTATTGAAATCAATGCTTGTCTTTCTTATTTCTATTGCTGTTTCTATAGCATCACCAGCATAATTTGGATACAGAGCCATTATTCCATCTCCCATATACTTATCAATAAAACCACTATTTTTTCTAACTAAAGGCCCAATTATACTTAAATATGAATTAAGGAAATTAAAATTTTCAGAAGGGGAAAGTTTTTCAGAAATCTTAGTAAACCCAACTATATCTACAAACATTATTGTCATCTCTTTTTGAACTTGATCTCCAAGTTTAAAATCTGTAATATTTTGTTTATTAAGAAATTTTAAAAACTCTTCTGGCACAAATTTAAAATATGTTTTATTTAAATTTGTAATCTCTGTTAAATATTTATTAATGTAACTAACCATTTTGTTAAAAGAATTTGCAAGATCTTCTATTTCGTCTCTTCCTTTAACTTTAACCTGAACTCCCCAAACCCCTTTTTCTATCATTTGGGTACCTTCTTTTAATCTTTTAATTGAGTTTAATAAATAATATAAAATCAAAAATAAAAAAAATATTATAAATAATGTTAATAAGATTACATTTCTTATAGTTCTCTTTATTAATTCCCTATTTTTCATTTCAAATGCAATATTATCTTTTCCTATTTCAACTAATCCCATTACATTTTGATTATCATCATAAATAGGCCCCACTCCATAAAACCAATTGCCCCATTGATCAACAGATTTTTCTATTGCAATTTCTCCTTCATAACTTTTTGTATATATGCTGTTTGTTTCATTCAAATAATCAAATGGAGTTTTAACAGTTATATCATCATTTAAATACATTATTGAATAAATATAATTATCAATTTTTTTATGTAATGCAAAATAAAAATCTTTATTCCACTCATCTTTATTAAAGTTGAGCAGAGTTAATATTTTTTCTTTTATTCTTACATATGGTTCAGACATAAAATCTTCAGGTGAATTTAGCTTATTTAAATCTTGGCTATTAATACTTTTTGATACCATTTGAATCATTGTTGCTATTTTATTATTAAGGAGTGATTCATACCTATCTATCAAATCTTTATAAATAATAAATGAAGTCAAGGTTATTGAAATAATAATTAAAGGAATAAATATAATCAACATTTTAAAGAAAATGGAAAATTTTTTATTCATTACTATTTTATATGTATTAATTAATAAAAAAATAAATATTATAACTAAAATAATCGCAATCGCAAAAAATAGATAAAATTTAATAATATTTAACTTTTTATTTAGAATATAATCAAATACTTTAATTATTTTTCCATCTATATCAACCTCTATGCAAAATTTTTCAGATGTTAGAAGTAAATTTCTACCTGAAACTTTAATATTATAATAGTAATTATAAATATTTGTATAATTTTCTAGACTTTGATCATTAAAACTAGTTTTAAATAAAAATTCTTTATTGTTATAATAAATTTTAACAATATTTTTATGTAGAAGATCACTTAATACAAAAGTATCATCTATTTTATTTATAGAGTAAGGTAAACTATTAGGTTCTTTATATATTAAATTAAATTTCCCATCTTTAACTTCATAAATTTCACCTCTCTTTGTTGCAATATAATATTCATTTTTTTCATCAGCGAATATATTAAAAATAAATAAATTAGCCTTTTCAAAATTAAATATTTCTTTATTATTTAACTTTTCTAAATCAATATTATATTCATATTGTTTAACACTATTATTGTCAAAAAGAAAAAAATATAACATATTTTTTTTATAAATTAAATTTTTATATAAAGATCTTTGAACATTTATATAAGATAATTCTTCATTTTTATAGTTTCTTTCATAGATTAACTTATCAAATTTACCATATTTATTATACTTAATCACAGAAATTCTATTTATATAAAAACCATTATCATCAAGAACAGAATTTAAAACATATAAGTTTTCCTCATTATCAACTGCTATATCAACTACTTGATAAAAACCTCTATTTGACTTTTTACTACTATTTATAATATATTTTAATTTATAATTACTATCAGCTTTAATTATTCTTTTAGAAGAATTATCAACAATATAATTATTTTGGTTTATATCTTTTAAAAATATTGATGGATAAGAAAGGTAAATCTCTTTTGATTTATAATTATAATCTTTTAAGAAAATAATAAAATATAATAAAACAATTAGAATTAAAATATCTAGAAGAATAATTAAACTTTTTTTTATTAACTCATTTTTTAAAAATGAATTCAAAAAAATTTCACTAAACTTTAATTTTAATTTTTTCATACTTTTAAAATTAATCATACTACCCTCTGCTTTTTCCTTTTAATAAAAGAAAATAAGAATGGGAAAAAGTAAATAATAGAAATTACAATCATAATAATTCCAAATAAAAACATACCATTTTTTTCTTTAAATAATAATATCCATCCAAATATTATAGGAGCAATAACTTCTGCAAATTTTGCAAATAATTCAAAATATGTTACAGATAAATCTTCACCTATTTTTTTTACAACTGGTATTTCAAGAAAAAAATCATTTTGAAAAACAACTCCAAAACCTTCAACTATTCCCATAAAAATTATAGTAAGAATCAATCCTATTAAATTTTGATTAAGTGCAAAATATATTATCGTTAAAGCCCAAAAAATAGATGTTAAAAATATACCGGTTCTGTTACTTATATATTTTTTCATAAATCCACTTAAAAAAGGTCCAAGATAAATAATCAAAATACCATTTAATATGAACAATCTTCCAACATCTGATATATTAAGATTAATTTTTTCACTAAATAATGGCAAATAATAAAATAAGAACATACCTGCTACATAAGTTGGCATAATTGCAAAAATAAGATAAGATATAACTTTCCAGTTAAATAAAAGTTGAAATATTTTTGAATACATATTAACATTAGAAATATTTCTATTTGTCTTGATATCTTCATTTTTTATAAGATATTTTAAACCAAAGATAAAAGAAATTATAATTAATATAACTGCTACATAAAAAGTTAACTTATATCCATATTGATCAGCAAAAAAAGCACCAATAACAACACCAGCATTTACACCAGCTAAAGCTCCAGAATAATAATGAGAAAATGACAAACTTCTTTTTACTTGATCCATTTCACAATTTATACAACTTCTTAGTGAAATTAAAATAAATCCTGAACCCAAACCAACAATAGCTCTAGCAAAAATAAATAAATAAGGATTGTCAAATAAAGCAGAAAATAATAACCCTAAAGTAGAAATAATTATTCCAAATATCATAACTTTTCTAAAACCGCTAAAATTTACAACTATTCCCCCTAATAATAAAGCTATACTAAACAATAACATTTCCGATGATAAAGGCAGGGCTATAATTAATTCTTGTCCCCAATTAAAAACAAAATTATTTCCTTTATCAATAAATTTGATGTAAATATCTCTCATCATCAATGGGATAAATGAAATAGACATACTTATTGCAAAAGTAAAAATAAAATTAAATGGTCTTACAAAATATGTGTCTGAAAATTCAGAATTTTTTTTATCCTTCTTATCAACAATATCAGTGATAAATAAAAATTCAAAAAATATTATTATTAAAACAACAAGAATAGTAGCAATATCAAGAATGACTCTCTTTATAAGATTCCAGTTTTCTAAATTGAAACTATAAAAATCAGAACCAATTTCTATTAATCCAATGATTTCCCCCTTTGAATTTTTAATCGGCCCCATTGAATAAAACCAAGAACCCCATTGGTCTTCATCTATCTCAAAAACTATTTCACCTTTTATTGCTTTTGAAGGGGCACTATCTTCTTCTTCATACCATCCTAATATAGGATAATTTATTCCAATTTGATCATTAAGATACATGTAACCATATAATTTATTATCAATAACTTTGTAAATTGCAAAATAATAATTTTCATTCCATCTATCATTGTTATAATTTAAAGCTTTGTGTAAAAATTCTCTTAATTCCATGTAATCTTTGCTTAAAAAATCATCTTTTGTCTTAATCCTTTCTAAAATATCTCCATTTAAATTACTCGAAATCATTTGGACCATAAGTGAACATTTTTGATCAACTATATCAATATACCTATTATTAAAATTTTTTAACATTAATTTTGTTATAAAAAATGTTGACAAAGTAGCAACTATAACTATTAAAATTACATTAAAAAATACTTTTGAGTTTTTTCTTATTATTGTTATTAAAAAACTAAAAATAAATGCAATTATATTAACAATTGTAAAAATAAAAACTATCCAGAATATATTAATAAAAAGAAACTGGCTATTTTTATAATAACATTTATCATATAAATGTATATTTTTAGTTTCGATATTAACCATTAAAATTTTATCATTAAAACCAGTAAATAGAACATCTTTAGAAGAATTTAAAATAAATATATTATAAAATATTCCTTCATCATTTAAATCTTGTTCAGAAATAAATTTTTCTAAAACACCATACTTGTATCTATAAATAGATCTATCTAAAATATCAGAAAAATATAAGTTATTAAATGTATCAATAGCAATATCATAAGGTGAATTAATAATGTTTCTATCAACAAAATTTGTAAAAAATGATCCTTTTGAATAATCTAAAAGTATTATATCACCTTTCTTTGTTATTAAAAGCCATTGAAAATTATTAAATTCTATTATGTTATAAATAAGAATTGAAGCATATTGAAAAAGAAATTTTTTAACTTCGATAATTTTTTTAAGACTAATATCATAGATATAGTAAACAATTTCATCTTTATCTAAATAAAACCATTTAATTTGTTTGTTAGAGTAAATTATTTTATTTATTTTCCCTTTCTGTATAAGATTTGAATCTTTTTCTTTATATTCAATCTTGAATATTTTATCTAAATATTTTCCATCTTTTGAATATCTTACAATTTCTTCAGATATAGTATAAAAGCCCCCTTTATCCGGAATCCTATTTACTACATAAAGATTTTCATTATCATCAAAAACAAAATCTTCAGCATAAAAGAATTTTCCATTATCTCTTAATCCTCCATTAATAATATATTTAATATAACCTTCTTGATCGAATTTAATTATTCTTCTTTTAGAATTATCTATTACATAAATGTTATTACTTCTATCTCCAACTATTCTATAAGGCATATTAAATGATACAAATTTAGTAAAAGGTCTAATATTTAAAAAACCTTTATTAAAAAATATAAAAAATAATAAAATTATAATAAACACCAAATATAATTTTTTTAACATAATAAAAACCCTTTTAAAACTTACTCTATTTTAAATAATTCTAATTAAATAATTTTAAAATTCAAAAAACTATAAGCTTAAATTTAGTAAATTATTATAAGACTTATGAAAAGATTACTTATTTATCTTTTGGTTTTAAGTATATACTTGATTTTTTATAATCATCCTCTTCTTCCAAGACATGAATAAGATTCAAAATAATAAACTCAAAAGTATTTTTTGGAACAAATTGATGCTTTAAAACTTTTTGTTCTTCTAATATTTTATCAAATTTGATTTTACCAGTTAAAGACCGAATTTTAGAATTTATCCTTTCATCACCTACCTGATAAATTATTCCAAGTTCTTTATCATTAATTTTTAATAAAATATTCTGTAATTTATAATCAGGGATTGAATTTATAAGTTTTACTAATTTCTCCCACATTGGTGAATATCTCATAAATTAAACCATTCCTCTTCAAGTTTTTTAAGTTTATCTTTTAGTTCTTCATATTCATTTTTTAAAAAAATATGTTCTTTTTTCCAATTTTCTACCAAAAACCTTTTTTCTATTTCTTTAATTCTATTTTCAATTTTTAATATATCATTTTCTATTTCAATTTTTCTTTTTTCATTTACTCTTTTTTTATAATCATCTTTTTTTCTTTTATTATCATTATTTTTAAAATTATTAAAACCAATCTTTTCTTTATTTTCTCTATCATATTTACTTACTAATTCTATTTTTTTTCTATCTAAGTACTCATCTAAATTTTTTAAAACTTTAATTTTTCTATTCTCAATAGTCCAAAGGATAGATGCAGTTTTTTTTATAAAGTCAATATCATGGGAAACAAGAATTACTGCTCCATTAAAATTGATAATACATTGAGCTAATATATCTTTTGAATTAATATCTAAATAAGTTGTTGGTTCATCAAGAAGTAAAATATCAGGAGAATTTACAAATATCTTTGCAATTAATAATCTAACTTTTTCACCACCAGAAAGAAACTTTATTTTTTTATAAATATCATCTTTTTCAAAACCAAATATTCCTAAATATGTTCTCTTCTCCTTATCCTTCATATTTAAAGAAACATTTTCCTTCTCAAATTCGGTTATAACATCATTTTCATAATTTAAACTTTCAGTAATATCCTGAGAAAAATAACCATAAGATGCTTTATTATGGTAAATTATTCTTCCCTTAATAGGCTTCAATTTATTTGAAGCCAATTTAAGAAGGGTAGTTTTCCCAACCCCATTTTTTCCAAGAAGAAGAATTTTTTCACCTCTTGTAATTGAAAAAGAAATATTTTCAAAAATCAAGTCTTCCTTATCTAAAATTGAATTATAGCTAAAATCAACATTTTCAAAACTCAAAATATTTAAAAATCTGTTATCATTATTATTTATAAAAAAACTAATTTTATTTTCCTTCAAATTTAAATCAGTTATCTCTTTTTGAAGTTTTTCTATTGACTTAATTTTACTTTGAACTCTTTTTGCAATAGTGTTCTTTGCTCTAAATCTATCAACAAATTCTTGTAGATGTTCAATTTCCTTTAATTTATTTTCATTAATTTTATTAATTTGTTCAACCATTTCTTTTTTTTTCTCTATAAATTTTGTATAGTTACATCCATTAAATTCAAATATTTTTTGATTATTTAAGTAAAATATTTTATTAACAACAGAATCAAGAAAATTAATATCATGAGAAATTACTATAAAAGATTTTTGAAAAGATTTTAAATATTCTGTTAAAAATATTATAGAATCAATATCTAAATAATTTGTTGGCTCATCAAGAAGAAGCAAATCCTTATCCAATAATAAAAGAAATCCTATGTATGCTCTTATTTTATAACCACCTGATAAATTAACAAGATTTTTATTTATAGTTTCCTTATTAAACCCCAAATTAAATAAAATGTTTTCAATTTTATAATCAATATTAAATGCATTTTTCTGTTCTATTAAATGCAAAATTTTATCATATTCTTCTGCTAAATTAGAATTATTTGCAAAATTGTTTGATATTTTTTCAAACTTTTTTATTAAATCATTTTCTTCCTCAAAAGCTTTCCTACAAAGCTTAAGTGGAGTTTCATTATCATCAAAATTTAATTCTTGTGGTATATAGCCTACTTTAACATTTCCTTCAAATATAATTTCACCTTTATCTGGTTTAAGTTCTCCTGATAATAATTTTAAGAATGTTGTTTTTCCTGAACCATTAATTCCAACAAGACCAATTTTATCTTTCCTATATATATTTAAGTTTATATTTTCAAAAATTTTATTAGCTCCATAAGAAAAATATAGATTTTTTATATTTATCATAATTTATTAATTTTTATAAATTTATATTTTTTTTCTAACTAATATTATTCAATCTTTTTAAAGCCTTATAAAGAGCCTGTGTACCTAATTTCCCATCACCTTGAGCTTTTAATGAAATATATAGTTGATGAACAAGAGCTAGCCCTGGAAGAGATATATTCATTCTTGAAGCTTCTTCCAATGCTATCCCCATATCTTTAACAAAATGTTCAACAAAAAAACCTGGATTAAAATCACCTCTAATAATTCTGGGAGCTAAATTATCAAGAGTCCAACATCCTGCTGCTCCTTTTGTTATTGAAAAAAGGACTTTTTCAATATCTAAACCAGCTTTATAAGCATAAATTAAAGCTTCACAAACCCCTATCATAGTACCTGCAATAACTATCTGATTGCACATTTTAGTATTCTGACCTGAACCAGATTCTCCTTGATAAACAATGTTCTTCCCAATAATTTCAAAATATGGCTTTACAAATTCAAAAATATTTTTATCTCCTCCAACCATTATGGAAAGTGTAGCATTTTTTGCACCTACATCTCCCCCTGAAACAGGAGCATCAAGAAAACCACAATTCAAACTATTAAGTTCATTATAAATTTTTTTAGCAATGGAAGGTTTAGTAGTTGTCATATCTATAAATATTTTTTTCTTTCCACTTTTTTCTAAAAACTCTTTCTCCAAATTTATATCTTTTAAATCTAATTCTCCCTTATTTAAATTTTGAATTGTATCAATAATTTTATTATTAGAAAAATAGACATCTTCCACATCTTCTGGAAAACCAACCATAGTAAATATTATATTGCTTTTTAATACTAGTTCATCAACACCATCACAATAAATGGCTCCTTTATTAATCAATTCATATGCTTTTTCTTTGGTCCTAGTATTAATAAAAACTTTAAACCCATTAGAAATAAAATGACTTACCATAGATTTCCCCATAACTCCTAATCCGATCCAACCTATATTCCATTTATCCATTATTATTACTCCTTTTTAATAGTTTTTTTAAATTTAAAAAATAATAAAAAAAGTAATGATTTAAATATTTCAATTTTATTTTTTTAAAATTATTTTAATATCTTAAAAAAGGGAAATAAACAATGATACTTTTAGGTACAATAATAAATTCTTTAGCAGTAATTATAGGTTCATTTCTTGGATTAACTATAATAAAAAAAATTAATGAATCAACGGAAAATATTTTGTTTTCAATTATTGGTGTATTTACTTTATTCATAGGCTTTAAAATGTGCTTATCAACTAAACAACCAATAGGTGTTTTAATTTCTTTAATCTTAGGAGGTTTAATTGGCAATCTATTAAAAATTGACAAATATTTAGATAGTTTATTTGAAAAATTTAAAAATAGGTTTTCCAATAACATAAACAAAAAAACTAATTTTTCAGAAGGAATTTTTACTGCTTTTTTACTTTTTTGTATAGGTTCTATGACTATTGTTGGTGCTATGGAGGAAGGAATAAATAGAAATTCATCTATCTTAATCACAAAATCTTTAATGGATTTTTTCTCTTCAATTATTTTAACATCTTCTTTAGGAATAGGGGTTTTATTCTCTTTTATTCCCCTTTTTATTTATCAAAGCCTTTTAACAATTTTTTTCTATTTATTTGGTAATTTTATTCCACAAAACTTAATAATTGAAATAAGCGCAACAGGTGGTTTTATATTAGTCTTATTAAGTTTAAATCTATTAAAACTAAAAAACTTTAAAATTATTAATTTAATTCCATCTCTTATTCTAATTATCCCAATTAACTATATCTTTAATAAAATAATAATTTAAATTATTTATAAAATTGATCTTATATTTCCCATATAATATCATTTTTCAATACTATTTAATTTAATTTGGTAATATTTAAGAATATTATCATCATTATTCCTTACAATCAATTTTAATAAAATATCTTTTGCAATTTCAAATTTTTTATTATTAAAAAACAATATCATTTCTTCTAGCTCTTTTTTATAAAAACTCCTTAAGTATTGCTCTCTTTCAGGAAAAATACCCAAATATTCATAAAGAGTCGTTTCTTCATCCCCCTTTTTCATATTGCCGATATATCTCATTAACTCTTTGTCATCATCTTTAATTATTTCATAAAGCCCTTCTGAAACCATTACTTTACACCTATACTCATCATTAATAACCCCCATAATTTTTAAATACTCTAAATCTTCAGAAATCAAGGCATCATTTAATTTTTCTTCACTCCCAATTGTTCCAATTACTATATCTCCATAATGCAATACTATGAAAAAGTCCAATCTTTTTTGCTCTTCTAGAAGAATATTTTTCTCTGTTTCCTCAAGTATTTCTTTTGATGAAAATAACAATATTTCAGGATTTGTAGGAAAAAGAACAAGAATCCCTTCTGAACTAAATTTTTCAATAAAACCAAAATTTTTTCTAATAATTTTACTCCAAATATTAAAATACATGTTCATTATTTTAATAATTTCTTCATGATTAAGTTTAATGGAAAGTTCATTATAATTATTAATTTTTATAAGCATCATACCCATTTTAGTCTGAAGATTTTCTCCAGTTATAATTTTATCCTTAAAATTATCATTTTTTAAATAGTTTAGCAAAGTTTGAGGAACAAACTTTTGATAAAAAATATTTAACTTCTCAAGCTCATTAGACATTTTAATTATTTCTTTATGTTCATCAGAAAACCTAATAGAAAGAATTAAGGATTGAATATAAATAAAAGAAGCAATAGAGATAGGCATTAGATTTATTTGCAAGCCAAAACCAAAATCTTTTATAATATCATGAAAAGTTGATAAAATTAAAATTAAAATTCCGAAAAAGAAAATAAAAGTATATTTGTATTTTTTTATAGAAGATATTATTAAAATGTAAATTAAGTAAATCATAAAAAATAAAGCAAATATTTCAAAAATTATTAACAAATAATCAATATATTTCAATGGAATAATTAAATTTAATAAGATTAAAAATAAAGGGAAAAAATTAAATAATTTAAATAAAAACTTACTATAATATTTTTCAAATAATTTACCAATAAAACTTGAAAATGTAGGTAAAATTAAAAATAAAAATATCTGATATATTCTTAGATCCCAATTTATATTTAATTCTGGAAATATTTTATTTATAATAAGTACACCTGTAGAAATTATCCTATAAGAATATACTATAGAAAAAAAACCAAAATATAAATACGCCTTTTCTTTATAACCAGCAAAATATAAAATAATATGGTAAAAGCCCATAATGAAAACAATTCCAAAAATAAAAAGATCTGATGCTGTTTGAAAAATATTTTTATTAATAACTTCCTTTTGATTTCCAATTTCTATTGGTAAATAAATGCCACTTTTAAAGTAATAATCAGATTGAGTTTCTATAATTATTTCTATTTTATCATATCCCTCCTTAAAAGAGTAATAAAATACATCAGATGAGAATTTTAATTTTGCTTTTTTTATATCTCTATTTATGACACCTTTTCTAAATATTTCTTCACCATTTATATAAAAAGTATAAGCTCCGCCAATCCCTCTAATTAAAAATCCTATATTTTTAATATTACTTTTATTCTCTAAAATTAATCTATAAGAAGCAACACCTCTATAAGGATAATTTTTGCCAAATTTATCTTTATTTTTCTGCCAATATGATGGGACAAATATAAAGTCCCTGTATTTATTAATAAAATCTTCATTTTGATAATCAATTTTTTCTGAAATTAAAAGTTTATCATAATAAAATTCCCATTCCCCATTTAATTTAAGAATACTATTTGATTTAAAAATATTGTTATCAATAATGCAATAAGCTTTATTTATCTTCAAATCAAACTTATTAGAAATAGTATGCTTATTAATTAAAACATAAAAATAAAAAAGAAAACCTATAAAAAATATAATTGATAAAAAGTAAAAAAAATAAGACAAATTGTATCTGTTTTTTAGATTAACAAAATTTTTTTTAATATTTTTTGAAAATTTTTTAAAATTATAATAGGATTTTTCCATAAAAGCTCTTTCATTTTAAATCTTTTTTATATCTATTTGTCTGTTTTTGTTAAAAAAATAGATATTATTTTCTCTTTTAAACTAATTAACTTATTAAATATAATTTTATCAATGTTTTTTAAATCTTCTTTATTTAATAACTTAAGATTTAAAGGTTTATCAAACGCTACAAAAACATCTTTGCCTTTATTAACACCAAACTCACCAGGTTTACATACCTCTCTAGTACCATAAATAAAAGTTGGTACAAGTAAAGCATTGCCATAATATGCCGCCATTAGTCCACCTTTATATAAACTCTGCAATTCACCATCCTTGCTCATATAACCTTCAGGAAATAAAATTAAATTATTACCTTTTCTTAGAGAGTCAGCAATATCTTTTAATGATTTAATTTGAGAAGATTTATCATGCTTATCTATAAAAACTCCTCCTGAATGTCTTACCCAAAAATGAGTTACAAAAAAGGATGTAAATTGTTTGTTAGCTATATAACCATTAGGGACAGGGATAGATGCACTCAAAACTGGAATATCATAAGGTGAAAGATGGTTAGAAGCAAAAAGATAAGTTTCATTCAATTTTAGAAATTCTTCCCCTATAATTTTTAGATTTATTTTAGCAATTTTACATAAATCTTCCCCCCATGATTTCATCCTTAAATAAGAATATTCTTTCCAAGAAATAGTTTTCTTTTTCAAATAAGCAAATGGTATTTCAAATCCCAAAAGCAAAGTCCTCCATAATATTTTAAATGTAGTTAATAATTTACCTTCTTTATAAGCATTTCTTAAAAATGGTATTAACTTAAACTTACCACCTTTAATAAGTTTACTATATTTAAGTCCACCTTCATATATTTCTTCTTTTTTTCTAGTATGGAAAAAATTTACAATTTCTTTTTTATTCTCTTTTTCATTTTTTAATTTATTTTTAATATTTTCCATAATTATTCCCCTAAAGATAATAATTATTAATTAATTTAAATGAAAAAACCTATCTATATTGAACTTCTTTTTTGCTCCATAATGAAGATATAAAAAATAAATAGAAATTGGAATTAATATCGCTAAAACAAATGGAGACCAAATAAGATCAAACTTTCTAAATGAATAAAAACAAATTATAAAATCTATTAAAATACAAAAAAAAGATATATAAATTAAAATAAAACCAAATATATTCCAACCTTTAGTTTTAACTTTTAAAAAAGTTAAGTAAAAAAGTAAACATAAAACAATTACTGATATAATAATAGGTAATCCCAAAGTTAAAAACCAGTTTATTTTTTTATCAATAAAATCAATAAAAAAAAGAAATATTGATAAATCAATAAAAACTAAAAAAAGAGTCAAAAAAATTTTCCTATAAAGAAAAAAGATAATAGAAATTAAACCAAAGAAAAATATTATAGAAACAATGGGATAAAATACCCAATTTTTAGTTTGTGGAAATTTTATTAAAATAACAATAAATATAAATAAAGCTACCGAAAAAAATAATCCAATTATTGACCAAATTATTTTTATATCTTTAGAATTATCTCTTTTATCATTAAAAGAATTTGTTGAAATATTTGGATATAAATCCCCCTTATCATCAATATTGGTAAATGAAGTTACAAGTATTTCTCCACATAAAGGGCATCTATCTTTTTTCTGATCTATTTCTATACCACACCTCTTACAATATGGCATAAAACCTCCAAATTAAAAATTTGTTTTTACTTTAACTTTAATATTATTTTTAATGAAATTTTCTATAAAATACCGCTCTATTTTAGTACATTTACAAACTTTTCCTATATTAATAATAAGCTTATCTTGAAATCCTATAACACCTGTTAAATATTTTAAAGTATATGACGGGGAAGGAATAAAATCAAATGAATCAATGTATTTATTCATCTTTTCTGGCATTTTTATAATTCCTATATTTGAAACAGATGTTGAAACAGGTTTTGATCCAATAGCATCATAGGATAATTTCAATATAAAATCCTTAATAAATAATGGAATAATTTTAATAATAAATTTTTTTTCAGAAATTATATTTCTTTTAAGATATGGTAAAATATTCTTAGGAGTATTATACAATTTCATAAAATGATGAACATTGTTTAAGATTTCATCAAAAGTAAAAATTCCAAGATTCATATCAATAGAAGGATCTAAAATATATGAGAAATTCCTTAATGTATTTACTCCAAAATGTTTTCTTAAATTAACTGGAACTACAACAGTAATAGGTTGCTTTTTATTTCTTTTCCATAATTTTGAGTCATTTATATAATATCTTTGATATGCTTCAATCATAGAGGCAACAATAAAATCATTAATTGTCACTCCTAAGTTTTTTGTAACTTTAGAAATCTCCTCTATTGAAATTTCCAATCTCACTATAAAATATTCATTATTTTTGTTAGCATCACAATCAACCTTAAATGCTCTTATCTTTTTAGGAACTTTTGCAGTTTTTATATTTTTAAATCTTTGAAAAGCATCCTCATATTCTTCTTCATTTATCTTTTTTTTTGGAGTTATTAAATCTTCAAAATCAAAATCCTCTCCATACTTAAAATGTAAATAGCATCCTGTTAAAGCTTTCAAGAAAGTCAAGATACCATATCCATCAGTTAAAATATGGGTAGATTCTACAGAAATTCTATTCTTATATGGTATAATCTTTACAAGTAAATTATCATTAAATATTTTTAAACTTCTACATGGGTAAGTTTGTTCACATAATAATTGAGGAATTTTATCAGTTTTTTCAAAATAAAACCAGAATAAGCCTTTTTTAAGATAAACTTGAAAATATGGAAATCTTGGAAATACATAATTTAAAGTTTCTTCTAGAATACTTATATTAACAGGTTCTTTTAAATAAACAGACACCCTAAAAAAATTTGTATTTTTTGTATTTGTAATGCTTGGGTATATTTTTGCTGCATTATCCAGTTTAATCCAAGAAAATAAGTTTTTAACTTTTTCTTTTAATTCATTCATCAAAAAAAATATAAAATTAAATAAAAAAAATTCAATTAATCAAATTTTGTTAATAAAAATAATTATTTTGTTAAAACGCTTTTAAAAATTATTCTAATTGATAAAAATATATTAAAACATTAAAATTTTATATTAAAGAGAAAATTATTAATCTTTCAGATAGTTATTGATCTCTTTTTCTAGTGAATCTATCATTTTACTTATCTCATTTATCTTTTTTGTAAACTCTTCTAATGTTATATTGTTTAAATTCTCTTCTAACATTATTATTAGTTTATATATATCATTTAATTTATTAATAAATTCATCAAGTTTTTTAATATCTTTAATTTTAATATAAGCTTTATCAAGGACATCTTTCAATTCATTTAATTTCTTATTTAACTTCTCTATCTGTTCTTTTATATATTTTTCAAGATATTCTGAACTTTTATCTATTGTTTCTTTTTTCTCCTCTGAAGATAAAATTGGATAAAAACCAATTAGCATAGTATTTATAGAAGTTTGTGATTTTTCAATGTATTTTTCACCAAAAAGAATTCCAATAGCAGCATCCCCTTTTTTATATTTACTATCAAAACTTAAAGGAGAGAAACTTTTATAATCAAATAGGTTAATAACCATATCATCGTATGATGATAAAAAAATTCTTTCAGGCACAGTATAACCAGTTTTTCTAAAATAAAAAACTATTCCATAGGATGGATCTTTTGGATTATCTAAAGAATAAATTATATCAGGGATTGAAGTTTTTTCATAGACTCTAGCTTTTTCTATTAATCCAGTTGTTGAAACTCTAAAAGGAGTTAAGCTAGATTCGCCTAAATAAGTATCTACAACAAGGCCTAGAGTTATATAGTGTCCTCTTTTATCTTTATTTATTATCTCAAAACTTACTTCAATTCCAGTATTTAAATCATCAATTTTAACAAACTTTATTTTTTCAATAAAACTTAAATATGAAAGTTCAAAATTATAAACTATTGTATCTTTATCTAAAAATATCTCTCTTTTAATTGCACTTATTTTATCCAATTGAATCAGTGTTGTATCATATTTTATTAATATAATAGAAGTTAATGGCTTAGAAGGGAAAAAATAGTAAACTTTATATTTTTTAGAATAAACATTAAAAAAACCACTATCTTTATCAATTGTTATTTTAAACTCTTCATTTTCAAGTTCATTTTCTGCATATAATTTCAAATTTATAAAACCTTCTCTATTAAAAGGTATATCAAAATAAAATAAGAATAAAAAAATAATAGGCAATAAAATCAAAATAAGGCATTTATTCCTAGTATTTTTCATAAAAAAATTATCTTTAATATTTATTCCTCTATCTGAACTTTTTCAATCATTGATATTAACTCATTTAAAATAGCCATCTTTTTTTCAATAATTTTATTTAATATATCAAGTATTCTTAACTTCAAATCTAAAATAATGTTTTTCTTCTCTACATCTGTTTTTAATTTCTCTAATTCTTGTAATTTACTATCAATATTATCCTTTCCATTTTGATTCTTAACTTCTTCATTAGTTTGAGAAATGATATATTTTTGTGATTGAAGTTCTTCTACTTTTTTATTTAAATCATTTATCTGATTTTTTAATGAATTATTTTCAACCTTTAAATATTCTATAGTTTCATAAGCTTTATTCAAAGCTATCCTTAATTGCTCGTTTTCTATTTTTAATGTTGCATTTTCTACCTCAAGTTTATTTAGTTTATCCAATAATGTATTTACATCACTTGATATTTTTTCACTCATGTTTTTTTCATAAATTGCTATTTTATTTTTTAATTCTTCATTTTCTTTTTTTAGTTTATTAAGTTCTGCCTCAATCTGTTCAATATAATCAACTTTCTTTTCAGATTCATCTTTGAAACTAATATCTATTCCTTTTAATAAAAGATTTTTATAACTATTTATTATACAATAATATATATAGTATTTTTCTCTTAAAAAAAGATAATCTGAAAGATTTGTCAAATTATTTTTTGAAAATTTTAAGTTCTCATTAAAAGAATTATTAAAAAATAATTTATAATATTTTTCTTGTTGAACTTTGTTTTTAAGTAATCCATAAATTTCAGAAATATAATAATAACTATTTATATTAGTAATTCCACTACTATTTTTATCAAGATAATTAATAAAATAAGATAAAGCTTCATTATATTTTTTATTAAAGTAATTTAGTTTGCCTAGAAAGTAAAGAGAATCTACTTTAAAACTAAATTGATTTTCTGATAATGTAACCTTTAATAATGATTCCTTAGATTTTGAATAATTTTTAATAAGATAATAGGAAATCCCTAAAAAAAAATTATAATCTCCTGTTTTAGAAGATTCTGGATACTTGTTTAATAATATTTCTAATAAATTTATAGCTTCTGAATACTTATTATCTTTTAATTTTTCTAAGGAATTTATAAATAACGAATCTTCACTCTCTTCTACTGCATTTAAGTAACCTACTAAAGAAAAATATTTACTTAAAAAAATTGAAAATAAAAATAGAAATATAAAGAAAAGAAAGAAAAAAATACTTTTAGTACTAAAACACTTCATACTTTAAACTATCGGTTAATAGGAATTTTTTTTTATTTATAATTGCTTTCAATTTATATAGATTTCAAATTTTTTATTTGAGAAGTTTTTAAATTTTTTAATTTAGAAATTTCAGATGGAGAAAATAACTTTTGTATATCAATAATTAAAATTATATCCTCTTTGTTATCCCCTATCTTAGCAATACCAACTAAATACTCTTTTTGAATTCCTGAATTCAAAACTGGTGGTGGTTGAATAACACTCGAATCAATATCTATAACTTTCCTCACTTTATCGATTATAATAGCAATTTCCATCCCATTAACATTAACAACAAGAACTGTAGAAGAACTATCATCTGTTCCTTCAAAAACAAATCTTTGTTTTAAATCTACTATTGGTACTATATTATTTCTAACTTTAAAAACCCCCTTTATAGATTCAGGCATATTTGGTAATCTATATATAACTTCAAGTTTATAAACAGCTTTTACAAACATTATATCTATTGCATATATTTCACTACCAAGATGAAAGGTAACATATTTTTTCTCCATATTTACTCCACACTTATTAAAATTAAATAATAAAAAATTTTTTAGAACAACTTTTTAAATTTTTACACTTTAATAATAGTTTTTAATTAAAAAATAATAAATCAATTAAAAAAATTCTACAAAATTAAACTATTTATTAAAATTCTTCTTTAATTGCTATATTTATTTCTACGGTTCCGAAAGGTAAAATTAATGGGACTACAAGTGTTTCTAAATCTTTATCTCTTACTTCAACTTCTTTACCACTTATTATTGAAGGTGGGGTAAGATCAAAATTAAAGCCTTTGTCATGAAGTTTAGTAATAGATAAAGCAGTAATCATATTTGAAACTTCGGAAATAGTATCTTTAACAATTTCATCCACTTTTGTATATTTTTCACCATTCATTATAGAAGCTATTTCACAAGCTGTTTTTTCATTCATATCAAGAATAAGTCTTCCTTCTGCTTCTCCAATAAGTCCAACAATAACACCAACACCTTTAATTGATGAAACATTCTCTTTTAAATAAAGTTCCCCTCTTTTAATTTCAACTTGTAAAACTTCACTTAGAATTTCATAAGAAGCCTCAACAAATGGATTGATATACTCTATGTTCATATAGTCTCCTTTTGCTCAATATTCTCAACTTGTTGAAATTCAACTAGTTGATTAACATCAAGTATTAAAGCAATATCTCCATTTCCAAGTATAGAAGCACCTGAAATACCTGTTACTTTTGTAAGTTTATTGCTTAATGGTTTTATAACAATGTCTTCTTCACCAAGCATATTATCAACAACTAGTCCTACTTTTTTACCCTCAAAACCAACTATTACAAGGTAACCACTTTTAAAATCTTCTATATTACCCATACTAAAAAGTTCTCTCAATATAATTACAGATATAAATTCATTCCTTAATTTTATTACATTTTTATTTTCAATTTTAAATATTTCATTATACTCTATCCTTTTTGTTTCAAATATTGAATCAATGGGAATAGCATAAACTTCATTGTCTATATCAACCATAAGGGCTTTAATAATAGCAAGTGTTAAAGGTAACTTAATTGTAAAAGTAGTTCCATAACCAACTTTTGAATCAACTGAAACTGTCCCATTTAATTTTTCTATAGACTTTTTAACAACATCAAGACCAACACCTCTACCAGATACTTCAGAAACTTTTTTCGCTGTAGAAAAACCTGGTAAAAAAAGAAAATTATAAATTTCTGATATAGTCAAATTATCATTTGGAGAGATTAAACCTTTATCAATAGCTTTTTTCCTAACTTCATTATAATCTATTCCCCTTCCATCGTCAGAAACAGAAATATAGATAATACTTCCTTCATTTCTAGCAGAGATTTTAACTTTTCCAATAGGATTTTTCCCAATAGCTTTTCTTTCAGCTGGTGATTCGATACCATGATCTATACAATTCCTCAACATATGCATTAAGGGATCATTTAATTCTTCTATTATTGATTTATCAAGTTCTGTATCTTGACCTTCTAAGATAAGTTCTATATCTTTGTTAAGTTTTTTCTGCAAATCTCTCACTATTCTTGGAAACCTAGAATAAAGCTGTTCAATAGGTACCATCCTAACTTTCATAACACTATCACGCATTTGATTAATAATATTTGAATGAATGTGTATATCACTCTGTAAGTTATCAAGATTACTTCTTATCTGTTTAAATCCATTAGAAAAGCTATTTATAATTTTTTCAAAATTTTCAAATATCTCATTTCCAAAATCAATAAGATTTGTTTTTTCACCAAGTTTTATAATCAAATCTTTAATAGATTTTATTAAAATATCCTCATAATTAGAAATCTTAGAGATACTATCACTCAGCCTATTCAAACTATCTGAAAAAGAAGCTTTATTTATAACTAATTGAGATACCATATTAAGAAGTTCATCAACTCTTTCCGAGTCAACTCTAATAATAGTTTTCTGTTTAACCTGGACTGCTGGTGATTTATTTTCCTCAAATTTTTCCTCTTCATTCACATCATATTTAGAAATTGTTTTTTCTTCTGTTTCTCTTTTATTAAATTTTTCGCTATCTTCTTCATAAACCTCATTATTAGAATTATCCTCTTCTAATCCCTTTTCATAATTTTCAATTTTATCATCTTTATTATTATCAATTATTTTGTCTGCAGAAAATTCCAATAAATCATCTTTATTTAATTCTTTAATTATAACTTCTGTTGTAGTATCAGGTATATAAGTAAAATTATAAATAACTTCTCTATTCTTATTTGATGAAAAAAAATAGATAGTAAATTGATGAAACTCATTTTTTTTAAGTATTTCATATTCGGGATATGTATAATATACAACTCCAAGGTCTCTTAAAGAAGAATATACCTGAATTGGACCAACTGAAGCCATGGGATCATCCTTTGAAAAGTAAACAGTAATTTTATAAAGTTTTGTATACTCAAAATCAACATCAGAAAACATTTCATCTATTTTAGATTTTGGAATAGAAATATTTTTTTTATCTTCTTTTTCAATTAATTCATTTTTTTCTTCGTTTTGAATTTTTTGAGCTTCATACTCTTCTATTTTTTTAACTTTTTTATTATATTCTTCAACATTTTCTTCCTTTTCTTCTTTAATTACTTTTCTCTCTTTTTCTTTCTCATTTACATTTATAGAATACATAGATGGGATATTCTCTATTCTTTTTATAATATCTTCAATATCTGGTATTTTAACTTCATTATTTTGTTTTGCTTGAAGAAGTAATTTTAAAGTATCAATTCCTTCCAATATAATATCAATGAGTTCTGAGGTAATAGGTAAATTTTTATTTCTTCTAATAAAATCAAGGGAATCTTCAAAAATATGTGCAAACTTTGAAATATCATTTAATCCTAGAGTTGCTGAAGAACCTTTTATTGTATGGGCCCCTCTAAATATCTCATTTATCTTTTCTCTATTTTTATTGTCCTTTTCAAGCTCTATTATAGATTGTTCCATATTTTCAATCATTTCATTTGCTTCTACAATAAACTCAGAAAAAAACTCTTCAAAATTTTCAAGTTTTTCCATATAATTTTATCCTAATTTAATAATTAAAATTTAATCTTTTAAAATTTATAATTTATTTTTAATATTTTGTCAAATTAACTTTAATAAGAATTTATAATTAAAAATTACTTGACAATTATAAAAAAATTATTTAAATAAGTTTAATAAGGGAGAGATGGCAGAGTGGTCGAATGCGGCGGTCTTGAAAATCGTTGTCCCCTCACGGGGACCGGGGGTTCGAATCCCTCTCTCTCCGTTTTCTCACAAAAATGAAAAGATAATTAATTTTATATTGGCTTTATTTATTCTAATATTTTTATTACTAAAAATCTCATTTTAAAAATGTTCTTGATTAGAAATATTTACTTAATAATTTAAAATTTTCTTTATTAATTTTGAAAAAATTTACATAAAAAATTGAAAACTTATTATATCAATACAATGAACTAAATATTAGATTTTCAAAAATATCTTTTTCAGAAAGCCCTGATTTTAAAAGCAATTGAGGATACATAGAAATTCTAGTAAAACCTGGAATACTATTTATTTCATTGCAATATATTTCATTATTCTTATTATCATAAAAGAAATCTATTCTTGCAAATCCCTTTGCATTTAAAGCTTTTATGATATTTAAACTAATAGCTCTAAAATTATCTATAATTTTATCTTCTAGTTTTACAGGAATTTCAAATTTAGCTTCATTTTTAAGATATTTGTCTTCATAAGAATAAAATTCTTCTGAAGGGATAACTCTACCTGGGAGTGATATAAAATCAGTAAAATCTTTCAGTTTCAAATAAGAAACTTCTATTTCAAAACCTTCTATTTGTTTTTCAATAATTATTTTATCTGTCAAAAATATAAGTTCTTTTAAACTTGTCCAAAATTTCTCATAAGAATCAATTTTATAAACTCCAATTGATGAACCAAGATTTGATGCTTTGAGAAAAAATGGGAGTGAATATAATTTTTTAGATTTTTCAAATACTTCTTTAATAATTTCTTTATTTAAAAAATTATCCTTTATGTTTATAAATAATTTTTTCTGATAATATTCTATAGGATCTATTTTTTTGGATAAGATCATAAAATTTTCAAGCTCACTTGTTAAAATAAAATTGTATACTGGGTACCATATGAATGGGGCTACTTTAATATTGTTTGCAATACAAATATTTTTAAATATTACTTTATCCATACCTATCGCTGAATTTAGAGTATCAAAACCAATTAACTTCTTTTTTAATATAGAAATAAATCCTTGGAGATTTCCATCCTCTCCATAAGGACCATGTATCATTGGAAATATAAGATCATAATCAATTATCTTTTTAGCCAAAAATGAAATATCTTCTTTTTCATTTTCAACATCTTTTTGATCAAGTATTTTTTCAAGTGAAAATTTATCTATTATAGTTTTATTTTCTTTTTCAAAATAATTAAATATTTCATATGGACACCTTTTCGAATATATTAGATTATTTTTTGAAATATAAATTAGACTTAATTCTATATTTTTAAAATATTTTTTAATTGTATTATAACAATAATAAGCTGAAGCAATAGAGACTTCATGTTCTGGAGAAACACCACCAAATATTAAACACAATTTCATATTACACCTTTAATTTTTTCCAATAAATTAATCCTCAATAAATAATTTTCAATCTTTTTTAATTAATAAATATTTTTTATAAATTAAAAACTTTTTTCTTAAGTACTTTTTTTATATACCACCCAACCAAATCAAATATTTTTAATTCGGACTTATCAATAATATATGAATCGGAAGTTACTAAGACACCATTTTTATCTTTTAATTCAATTAAATAATTATCTGGATTTTTAATAGTAACCAATTCAAAATTTATTTTAGTAAACCTTTTATATGCGCTATTTTTGCTTATATAATTTATATTATTTATAAAATTATTTTTAATATTTTTAATATAATTTTCAAAGTCTTCTTTAATATTTTTAGAAAAAGAAACTGGTTCATCAAATAAAACAATAACTTTTTTTGGTTTAGCTTTAATAAAAAATTCAAAAATACAATAATAATATTTCTCAACATTTATCTTATGTATATTATGGCCTCCAATAAGTGAAATATCTCTTAAATATCCATCTAAACCAATAAAGACAACTTTACCTGTATAGAAACTATGAAATGTTAGTAAAATATTAAAAAAATCAATATAAATATTTTTATTTCTTAATTTCCATAAATATTTTAATCTCTTTTTCTTTCTTTTTATTAAAATTTCTTTTTTACAAACCCCCCTTTTTATAAAACCTCTCTCTACATTATTAAGTTTATAAAAATCTGAAACAATTTTAAATACATTATCTGCAGGATAATTTTTATTTAAAAAAGTTGAATAATCTTTTATAGCTTTTTTTAATAAATCTATTCTTATTTTATTCATCTGTCTTTACTATATTATGTATTATAATTATTTTTTTAATATTTTAATTAAAAATTTAATTTATTATTCTTTACAACTTGTTGAAAAATATTTTTAAAAAAATAAAATTAAAAAAGAAAAATAAAAACAATAATAATAAAATATAAATTAAACTAAAATGTAATTCTTTTTATTAATTTAATTTATGTATAAAAATAAAATAAAAAAAATTAAATATTTTATTTTTTTCTTAATTATAATTATTCTATTTTTTTATTATAATCATCAAATTTTCTCAAATGAATTTTTCATAATTTCCATTGTATCAAACTATGATCTAATAATTAATAATTTTAAATTTAAACCATATACCATAATTTATAATGACCAAGATTCAATCCATGAATTATTATCAATAAAAAATAGTATTAAAGAAATTAAAAAAAGAGTTAAAGGTGATCTTTTATTATTTATTAATTTTGACTCTATCGGTCTTGATATAATAGCATGTGATCTAAATAAAGAAAAAAAACTGTTTTCAAAAAAATTCTCTTCTAAAATATTCCCCTATTTTGATAAGTTTATTTTGGATTTCCTTGAAGATATAAACTTTTTATATAAATTTTATAAAAACTATAATTTTAATTTTATGTTTTTTCTAGGTATAAATAATTTTGAAATAATTTATAATTATTCAAACTTTTTATCCTTTTTCAAAACTTCTACTGAAAGCGATCTTGAAATGTTAATAAGAAATTATTTAATAAATAATTTTGTCAGAAAAGAAAATTTTGAAAAATTTTTTAAGGAAAATGAAATTAATAATTTGTATTCCAGTATAAAAAAAATTTCGAGCATTTGTAAAAAAAATTTAGATGACTATATTGATAAAACAGAAAATACCGAAAATTTTAAAATATTCAATTTTAGAGACAATATCAATTTTATTATCTTTAAAAAATCAATTTTAGATCAAAAAATTATACTTTTATTAAAAGAAAAATACCTTAATTATTTAGATTATAAATTAATCAATTTTATATTTCATTAACACTTTGAAATTTAACTTATAATACTTAAAATTCTTCAATAAAAAAACTTTTTAATTTTTCATATAAACTTTTAATAATAGAATCATGATCATTTTTGTTATTAAAAATAATAGAAGTAGCAAGATTAAATGATGCTAAAAAAATAGGTTCATAATTATTTTCTCTAAGAATATTTTTAACAAGATTAATTGAACCAGGAAAATTATTAAACCCTTCTCCAAGAATTGAAATTATAAAACCATTTTCTAGTATTGGATTAAATCTTTTTATAATTTCATTTTCTATAATCTCAATATTTTTAATAAATTCATAATCTTCAATTATTAAAATAGATCTTTTTATGTCTGTAAAAACACTATAAATATTAATATCATTTTTATCAAATATATCCAACAAAAAATCTAAACCAATATTGTTAAAAATGAATATCTTTAAATCTTTTTTTGATGTAATTCCTTTAATAAAGGGTTTTTCTTTTACATTTTCATTCATAAGTTTATCCATAACAAAAGTCCCTCCATTAGAATTAAAACTAGATTTTATATAATAAGGATATTTATATAAACTAGCTAAACTACAAGCTCTATCATGCATAACTTTTGCACCAGTAGAAGCAAAAAGTGAGGCATCAAAAAAACTCATTGTTTTAAAAGGTTTAACATCATTAACTATTCTAGGATCCACAGGGTATATGCCATCTACATCAGTATTTATATAACATTTTGAAGCATTTAATGATATTGCTAAAGCAATTGCTGTTAAATCTGATCCACCTCTACCTAATGTTGTTATCTCTTTTTCAAAAGACACTCCTTGAAATCCTGCAACTATTACTACTTTTTCTTTTTTTAATTCATCTAATATCCTATAAGGTTTTATTTGATTAATTTTTGCTTTAGTATGAGAACAATCAGTAATTATGCCAGATTGAGAACCTGTAAATGATATTGCATTAACACCAATATCATTTAAAGCTATTGAAAGAAGAGCCATTGATATTCTTTCTCCAGTTGTAAGAAGCATATCTATTTCTCTTTTTGGTGGATTTTTGGCAATATTATAAGCCATATTTATAAGGGAATCAGTCTGTTTGCCCATTGCTGAAACAACAATAAGAATATTATTCCCCTCACTTTTTAACTCTTTTACATATTGAGCTATCCTTTTTATCTTGTTTTCATCACTTACTGAGGAACCACCGTATTTTAATACAATTAACTCTTTATCCATAGATTATTTACCTATAATAATTATTCTTCAAAATTAAATTTAAATATAAATTGTACATTTCTTTCAATAACAACTTCTGGTTCAAAATCTCTAATTATAAATATTATATAATCAAGCAAAGATGGCGTAATTTGAAATATTTGAATGGCTTTTTCTCTTTCTATCCTTAGATTATTTATTGTCTCTATTACATCTTTTTCATAAGATTCAAAAATACTTTTAACTTCAATTAATTTATCTCTTATTAATTTAGAGCCTTCATTAAATTGTATTAAGATATTTTGAGTGTTTTTTAATGTAAATTCCCCTAAATCAATAATTTGAGGGAAATCGTATATTCCAGGGGCTTTAAATTCTTCTATTATTACTCCTTCAAGTACAACTTTTATTAATTTATTATTTAATTCAAAAAGACTAACTATTTTTTGATACATATTTTCATCTAAGGAAAGATAATCTTTCATATCTTTTAATATCTGAAGGAAAGCATTATTTAATTTAATTACTTTTTCAAGATTAGCAGAATATAAATTTAACAAATCATTTACACTTGAAATATAAGGATACAGACCTGATAATGTTTTGTAAAAAATATCTATCTGTTCAATTATTTGAGCTTCTGTATCTATTATTGTTTTAAGAAATTCTTTCATCAATTGATAATTCTGATAAATAGTATTCAATGCATTGTCAATATTTTTTATATTATCAAGAAATTGATTTGGTATATTGAAATTTAAAGGTGAACATGTAGCTATAAATGAGGGTAAGTTTTTCATATTACCTTTGAAAGTTATAGAAGCTTTAGCATCCGGATATGTAATCATTAAAAGGTTTATATTTATATTGTCACCAAAAAAATATTTTGTTCCAGATGTTACTTCTATATCTCTAAAGCTAGCTATATTTATTTGACTATTATTAGTAATAATAATTATATATGGAATTATCAAGTTTGTAGATATTTTTGCATTTGAATTATCCGGAAACTTCTGATAATTAATATCTTTTAGATATGTTTGCAAAGATCTTGCATAAAATTCTATTCTTAAAGTCCCATTTAAATTTGCTTTATTTTTTAAAATTTCATCAGGTTTTATTTCTTTATCATTAAAAAAGTATTTAGCAGTAAGTGAAATTGGCAAAAAAAATGTCTTTTCCAAAGAAGCATCAAGATATACTATGTTGTCATTTTTAAATTCTACCGTTGCAACATCCCCAGATATATTAAATGGGTTTCTTGCATCAAATGGTCTTATATTTTTAATATTTATTTTACTCCTAAAATTTAATATTTTACCAACAGCCCATCTGATTGTTCCTCTGAAATTTATTTTTGAAATATTACCATTTAAATCATTTTCAACATAAAATAATTCTACCTTAATAATTTTTAATGGATTTGCTATAATAATCATAGGAGGAATAATAAAATATATAAATAAAAATATAACAATCAATATCTTTAATTTTAATTTTAACATTTTTTCTTGTCCTAAAATTAATTTAATAAGATTAAGCTAATAACTCTTATTAAGAACATTAATAAATAAATAATAAATTGTAAATTAAACAAAATCAAATATAGTTTATAATATCAACTAAAATGTATCAACTAAATATTTAACTAAATTTAGCAAATGTAATTTTATTAACAATTGTAAATTTGTAAAATGTTTACTTCTCTAATTTAAATAATTTTTTTCTTAAGTTGATAACAAAGCTAATTCTATTATATAATAAATAGCACAAAAGTGGACTAAAAATTACTACTGTTAAAAATGATATTATAGCTCCTCTACCTATTAACTTAGTAATATCTTTTACAATAGGATAATTTGAAAAAAAACCATAAGTAGTAACTGCAATAAAAAGACATAATGAGGCAGATAAAATTGGTAAGAAAGTTGAAACAGAAGCATGATATATTGCATCAAATTTTGTTTTACCTTCTCTTATTTCATCAAATAACCTGTTTAAATATAATACGCCATAATCTATAGTAGCTCCAAGTTGAATCGAACCTAGAATAGTTTGAGTTATAAAAGATATAGGTTTACCAGCTATGAAATTAAAAGAAAAATTTAAAAATATTGCAAGTTCTATAATAATTATTAACAAAAGAGGTAAAGATATTGAAAAAAAAGAAACAATTAATGTAATAAAAATTAAAATTAAAGATATACTATTAATCTTCATAAAATCTACTTTGGTTAATCTTGCAAAATCATAAACTAAAACTCCTTGCCCAGCGAGATAATATTCTTTATAGTATTCTGAAACTTTTTTAAATATTTTTTCTATTGTTCTATAAGAATCGTTAGTTCCAGGTTGAAATTTTAACTTTAAATGACAAACAAGATAATTTTCTTGATAAAAAGACTTCAATGTACTTTTTGATAAAAAACTTAATGGTTCTAAAAAAGATCTTCCAAAGTTAACATGTAATATTGTTTCTATTCCATAAATATCTTTTAATTCAGATATCATTAAATTGTACTGGTAATTTTCAAAATCATCAAATTTATCAATTTTTACTATAAGAGAAATTATATCTCCAGAACCAGTCTTATCAATAATATAAATAGAATCCTTTATTGAATCCAAATTTGATGGATATGTATCATTTATTTGGTACGATATTGGAACATTAAAATATCCGTAAGATGAAATAGTAATAAGAACAACAAATATTATAAATAAAATAAATCTATTTGATTTAAATTTATAAATATAAAAAAAGTTTTTATTTCCTTTATTAATTCTTCTATCATCATTCTTTACTTTATTTTCAATCTTATAATGAAATCTTTTATTTAAATTTTTTAAAAAATTAAAATTAATTTTTGTCTTCTTAATTAATGGATAAAAAATAATTAATAAACATGGCATTAAAGTTAATGTGGTGAAAAGGGTAAAAAATATTCCCTTTGCGAGTATAAGTCCTAGATCATAACCTATTCTTATTGACATAACAGTAATAGCTAGAAACCCAATTAATGTTGTTATACTTGATGTAAATATAGATTTATAAGTATAGTTTAAGGCTTTTACCATAGCTTTATCAATCTCTTTTTTTAAATCTTTAGCAAACTCTTCTTCAAATCTATGAAATAAAAAGATTGAATAATCTATAGAAACTCCAAGTTGTAATGCACCAGTTAAACCAGAAGAAAGATAAGAAATTTCTTTAAAGAAAAAATTTGTTCCCATATTAATAACATAAGCAATAGCAAGAGAAAATAGAAATAAAAAAGCCTCTATAAAGGAACCTGTATTAAATGTAAGGAAAATAAAAATAGCAAAAATAGTAATATATAGAGCAATATCTTGGGTATTAGATCTAACCTCCCTATTACTTTCTTCATTAATTACAGCAAATCCTCCAAAATATAAATTTTTGTAACCTTTTAGATTTTCTTTAATTTTTCTAACAGTTTCAAATGTTCTTTTATCCTCTGGACCATATTTAAATTGAATGGTAATTAGAGATCCTTCTTTTGAATAAAATTGCGATCTAATATTTTCTGGTAGAAATTCAGGAGGAACAGTTAAAACTCCAAAGCTTTTTGTACTATAAATACCTTTTATTCCATCAATTAATGATATTTTTTCAATTATTTCATTAATATATTTAATATTTTCAAAGCCTTCTAAATAAATAAAAGCAGAAGAAGAAGAGTGAAAATATTGTTCAAGGATTTTTTGACCTTTAACTGAATCTAAATCTTGAGGTAAATAGGAAGTCAAAGAAGTATTTATATGGGTATTTTTCCAAGAATAGAAACAAAATGGAATAATTAAAATATAAAAAATAAAAACCCAAATTCTATTTTTAACTATAAAATTAAATACTTTCATTTATCTATTTCAATTTAAATCAAATTTTTAATTAATAAAACTATACTATTTTTTGGATAAAAATCTTGCCTTAATATATATAACTTTTTAAAAACTTCAATTTTTATATTTAAATATTTATTAAAAAAATTTCTATAAATTTATTAAATAACTTAAATTTTTTTAGTTAAAATTTTATTTTTAGAAATATGGAGTTTAAATTATCCAAGATTTTATTAAAAATAATTGACTTTTATAAAAAAATATTTATATATTTTAAAAATTAGCAATAATTAATTTATTCTTTTTTAACAAAAGGAGGATAAAATTTAATGGATTCATTAGTTGCTTATTGTGGATACGATTGTACTAAATGTCCTGCTTTCTTGGCTTACAAAAATGGTGTTCAAAATATCGACAAAGAAGCTTTGATAAAATGGGCTTCAAATTCAGGAAGTAATTTAAAACCTGAAGAAATTATTTGTTCAGGTTGCACAAGTAATGATGAAATTAAATTTAAGTTTTGTTATGAATGTAAAATTAGAGAATGTGCTTCATCTAAAGATCTTGTAAATTGTGGTTATTGCGAAAATTACCCATGTAGTAATCTCGATGAAGTATTTTCTTATTCTAAAGAAGCAAAATATAGACTTGATAATATAAATATGCAATTTTTAGAATAAAATTTTATTTGCTTAGTATTAACCTCATTTTTTTTAACTCATTACACCCTATAGAAAAGCCAATAAAGGAACCAGTTATATTTGCAAGTGAAATACCTATACATATACCTTTTATTCCCAGTTTAAAAAATACTCCAAAAAGAAAAGAAAAAAATATTTGTAAAATTATTGTTCTAATTATGGTAATTATTAAAGCCATTCTACCATTCCCTATTCCTTGGAAAAAAGATGAGGAATTCATACCAAAAGAAACAAAAGGAATAAATATAGAAAGATATCTAATTGACTGGGAAATTAAAGGTATAAATTCTATATTCTCTTTATTAAGGGAAAAAATATATGATATTTCTTTAGAAAAAATATTAATCAAAATAAAAATAATTAACTCAATAACAATTCCAAAAAAAATTGAATAAAAATAGCTAGTTTTAACTCCACCAAAACTTTTTCTACCATAATTAGCACCTATTACTACATTTGAAGAAGCAGCAAGTCCAGTTAAAGGAACAATCGCTAATAGAATTATTCTCCATGAACTTGTAAATATTGCTAACCCTGTAGAATCACTAACTCTTAATACAAAATAATTAATAAAAAACATAGCTAAAGACATTGATAGTTGAGCAAGAGCAGATGGTAAAGCTACAATAATTATATCTTTTATTATATAATTATCAAAAATTATTTTTTTATTCTTATAGTAAAACTTTTCTTTAATTACATTTAAATAATTAAATTTTATTTTAAGCAAATTACTTTTATTAATCATGATTCTAAAAACAACAACCAAACTTATAAATTGGGATATAATTGTAGCAATAGAAGCCCCTAAAACACCTAATTTAAAAAAATAAATAAATATAGGATCAAGAATTATATTAATTAAAGCCCCACAAATAATGCCTACCATTGTCCCTCTAGAATTTCCAGAACCTCTTAAAATACCATATATTGTATTTGTTAAAAATAAAAAAATGTTTCCATATATTAAAGGATAAGCATATAACAATGCATAATTATAAACTATTCCTTTAAGACCAATCTTTCTAAATATAATGCTAATTGTTGGAGATAATAAAAGCATGAAAGATACTGATAAGAAAAATGTTAAAATCAAAGATTGATTTGCAGATTTATTAGCATTTTCAAAATCTCCTGCACCAATAAATCTTGCAATAGAGGTACTGACACCAGTAGACATTCCTATACATAAAGATACTATAGCCATATTAAAAGGGAAAAATACGCCAATTGAAGCAAGAGCATTACCTCCTATACCAGATACCCATACAGCATCAACTATATTATAAAGAGTTTGAACTATATTAGCTAAAATCATTGGAATAGAAATCTTAATAATTGCTCTTTTAGGATTACCCAATAATATTGATATATTTTTATTTTCATTTATTGAACTACTCATTAAATTTTCCTCTTAATAAAAATACTTTATTTTTTCCAATTAATTTTTAAATAAATTTATTTAAAAAAAAATAAATAAAAATATGTTAAAAACAATTAATTTCAAAAATAGTATATTTTATTTTACAATTATTAAAAGTAATATTTAAAAATTATTAATCTTAAAAATTAATCTTGACTTTAAGAAAACCTAAATTATTTTTAATGAAAATCCATAAAAAGGGTTATTATGCCTTCCAATACAACTAAGGATATAAAGGAAATTGTTTCTTTATGTAAAAGAAGAGGTTTTATTTTTCAAGGTTCTGAAATTTATGGAGGCTTAGCGAATTCGTGGGATTATGGTCCACTAGGAGCTCAATTAAAAAAAAACATAAAGGATTACTTTTGGAAAGTATTCGTTCAAAAAAGAGATGATATATATCCTATTGATTCATCAATACTTATGCACCCAAAAGTTTGGGAAGCTTCAGGTCATTTAGAAAATTTTAAAGATCCGCTCATAGATTGTAAAGATTGTAAAGAAAGATTTAGAGCAGATAAACTAATAGAAGAGACCACTTCAATTAAAGTAGAAGGGCTAAACAATCAAAAACTATCAGAAATTATAGAAAACAATCAAAATATTAAATGTCCTAATTGTGGAGCACACAATTTTACCCCTGTTAGATCATTTAATCTAATGTTTAAAACATATCAGGGTGTTGTTGAAGGAGAAGAAAATATAATTTACTTAAGACCTGAAACTGCACAAGGAATATTTATAAATTTTTTGAATATATTAAATACAACAAGAGCCAAACTTCCATTTGGAGTTGCTCAAATTGGTAAATCTTTTAGAAATGAGATAACTCCTGGTAATTTTATATTTAGAACAAGGGAATTTGAACAAATTGAAATAGAATATTTTGTTAAACCAGGTGAAGAATTAGAATATTTTGAAAAATGGAAAGATGATTTTTACAACTTTTTCTTAAATTTAGGAATAAATAAGGATAATTTAAGAATAAGAGAACATGAAAAGGATGAACTTTCACATTACTCTAACAAAACAATAGATTTTGAGTATAATTTTCCATGGGGTTATGGAGAATTAATGGGAATAGCGTCACGAACTGATTATGATTTAAAAAGACACATTGAATATTCTGGTGTCGATTTGGTTTATTTTGATCCATATAATCAACAAAAATTGATCCCTTATGTAATAGAACCCTCACTTGGAGTAGAAAGACTCCTTTTAGTTTTACTAATAGATAGTTTTGAAATAGAAAAACTCCCAGATGGTACAGAAAGAAATCTACTTAAACTCTCTCCAAAAATTGCTCCAATTAAAGCAGCTATACTTCCCTTAAAGAAAAATGAACCAAGAATAGTTAATTATGCAAAAAACATTTTTAATGAACTTTCTGATTATTTTGATGTAATGTATGATGACACTGCAGCAATAGGAAAACTTTATAGAAGACAAGATGAAATAGGAACACCATTTTGTATTACTGTTGATTTTCAGACAATTGAAGAAGACAATAAGGTAACCATAAGAGATAGAGATTCAATGCAACAAATAAGAGTAGATAGAGACAAAATAAAAGATTGCATTTTTGATAAAATCAAGTATTAAATATTTGATTTATTTTTTATAAAATACATTCAATTATTTATATTTAAATAAGCTCTTTAAAAATAAATTAATATTTTTTATTCTTCGGGGATCGGTGAAATTCCGTACCGGCAGTATAGTCTGCGATCTGGAATAGATGATTATTCCAGGGGATAAGGTGAAAATCCTTAACCGACAGTTAAAGTCTGGATGGGAGAAGAATAAATGCTATTTATTATCAATAGCATCTTTTAAATAAACAATATTATAATTTATCTATCTCAATATAAAATAAAAAATAATTTTATCCTTAGCTCTCCCTTCCAGTTATTTCTATAACAAAGGATATTAAAATTTTTGTGAGAAAAATTAAATAATTTTTTAATATTAAAAAATTATTTTAATAAAGATTATTTTAATATAAATAATTATAGATATAGTAGGGAAAGTTATGGAAATAATTTCGAAAAATTTATCATTCAGTTATTCAAATCTCTTTGTTTTAAATAATATTTCTTTTGTAGTTAATAAAGGAGAAGTAGTTTCTTTCATTGGGCCATCTGGTTGTGGTAAAACCACACTTCTAAAAATAATTGGAAAAATAAAAAATAATTTCGAAGGATCTTTGCAAAATAAGTTTTCAAATATAAGTATTGTTTTTCAACATGATACTTTGCTTAATTTCAGAACAGTTTATAAAAATCTTTATCTCCCCTTTGAAATGAAAAACATTAAAATAGATTCTGAAATTAATCATAAAATTGAAAATATTTTAAAAATGGTAGGATTATTAGAATTTAAAGATTATTTCCCTGATGAACTTTCAGGAGGAATGAAAAAAAGAGCAGAAATAGCTCGTGCCTTAGTTAATGATCCCGACCTTCTTATTCTAGATGAACCTTTTTCATCACTTGACATCTTAACAAGAGAAAAATTAAATATAATGTTAAAAAATATTATAAAAAAACTCAATATAACAACAATAATTGTAACACATTCAGTTGAAGAAGCTTGTTTCCTTTCTGATAAAATCTTTATTATGTCATCACTGCCTTCAAAAATTATTAATACTTTATCTTTAAAAAAAGAAAATACTACTTATTATGACTCTTTTATATTAAGTGAGGAAGAGAAAAATGCTGAGAATTTTATAAGAAAAAATGTAAAAGAACTTTGGGACATAAATGAAGAAAATCAAAAAGAACTGAAAAAACAAGCAAATAATAAAAATTTAAAAAATACTAAATTTTATTATAAATTTCCCTTTTTTATAAAATCTTTTATTAAAATTAAATCAAAATTATTATCTTTTCTTAATTTAATAATTTTTTTAATAACGTTATTTTTAATAAAAAATATTTTTAATATCTCAGATCTAATATTTCCATCCCCAGAAAAAATAATACTTAAATTTTTTAAAACTATAAAAGATGGCTCTATTTTTAAAGATTTAGGAATAACTATTTATGAATCTTTATCTGGTTTTTTTATAGCATTTTTTATAACTCTATTTTTAGGTATATTTCTTTCAAAAAACAAAAAAATTTATTCAATCATTATGCCATATCTTATTTCCTTTAATACAATACCTTCTGTAGCAATAGCTCCCTTTATTGTCTTATGGTTTGGATTTGGTTTGACTTCAAAAATATTTGTTTCTATTATTGTAATTTTTTTTCCTATGTTAATCAATAATATTTCAGCTATAAAAATTGCATATTTAGAATTAGAAGATCTAATTCAGTTTTATAAGCCAAATAAACTTAAATCTTTTCTAAAACTGGAATTCCCAAAATCATTACCAATTATATTTAGTGGAATTAAAGTTTCAATAACATTATCAGTAATAGGAGCTGTAGTTGGAGAATTTGTAGCTGGTTCTGACGGACTAGGTAGTTTAATAAGAATAGCAAAAGCTAATTTCGACATCGAATTAATGTTTGTTGGTCTTATATGGTTAATAATACTAGGACTATCGTATTTTAAATTAGCAAACTTTTTTTATAATATTTTTAATAAAAATAAAAAAATAAAAGATATTTCAAATTTTAATTCTTAAAAAGAATAAATAAACTTCATTAATGATATAATTAAAAAAATAATAACAATAATAAGAAATAAATATTAAAAAATATAAATAAACTACAAATTTAAAGGAGTATAATATGAAAAAAAAATTATTTATCTTTTTTTCATTTTTAATTCTATTAATATTTTCATTTTTACCCCCAAATCTAATTAAATTAAATTCTCAAACTTTACATGAGGTTAAATTAGCAATCGGCTTTATACCCCACATTCAATTTACTCCACTTTATGTAGGAATTGAAAAAGGTATATATAAAAAATATGGTATAGATTTAAAAATTGAATATGGGTTTGGTATTGATATTTTTTCACTACTTTCAACAGAAAAAATTGATATTGGTTTAAGTGATTCAGATCAACTAATTATAGCAGGTTCAAAAGGCATAGAATTAAAATCTATTTTCCAGTATTACCAAAAATATCCTGTAACAATAGTAGCAAAGAAGTCAAAAATTGAAAAAATAGAGGATTTTGTTGATAAAAAGATTGGAACTCCTGATATTTTTGGAACTTCTTTTATAGGCTTGTTAATATTTCTTAATTATTATAATCTAACAAACAAAGTAAAGATTGAAAAAATAGGTTACACTCAAATAGCTTCTTTAACTTCAGATAAAGTTGATGCAGCTGTATGTTTTTATAATAATGAACCTGTTCAAATGGAAGAAAATGGTATAAATTTAAATTATTGGAATGTTAAAGATATTTCTGATATTGTCGGAGCATCATTTATAACTTCAAATAAAACTTTAACAAGAAAAAAAGATATAATAGATAATTTTATAGTTGCTACTACAGAAGCATTTAATTTTACAACAAAAAATATTGATGAAGCTTATGAAATTGGGAAAAAATATGTTAAAGGAATAGACAATGACAAAATAATGAAAAAAGTTTTAATTAAAACAATAGATCTTTTCTATCATAAAAAAGGTTTTGGTTATATAGATAAAGATAAATATGATGAATCAATTAAAATACTATATAACCTTGGAATAATAAATAAATTATTTAACTCATTAAATATCTTATACCTATATAAAAATTAATTTTTTAACTATTTATTTTTAATAATAAAAAATCAGTTAAATTATAAACTTTAAAAATAAATTATTCAATTGACAATATAATTTTCTTAATTATTATATCTAAAAATTTTTATTATTTAAGTTTTTTACCTAAATTGTTTTTTAATTAAAATTAAATAAAAATTAAAGGATAATGAATGGCAAAAAATAATGGTTTTATAAATAAAATTTTGATTGGAATATTATTATCAACTTTTATAATCTTTTCTATTGTTTATACCCAAAATGGTTATAAAAACTTCCTCGATTTATCTGAATTTTCATCAAATAATTATGCGCTTGTTTCTAAAATAGAAGCAACATTTAAAATTAAATTTAAAGGATCATTCAATGATGAAAAAATAATTTATGAATTTAAATATGATGAAAAAAATAGAATCAAAGAAATTTTTATTAGAGAAGATTCATGGGGACCACTTGGAGAATCAGTCTATACAATGGAAATAGATGAAAAAATTTCTCCAAAAATTGTAGATTTTAGATTCGATTCAGATTTTGAGAAATCTTATTGGCATGTTAGATATGAATACTTCGATGATAAAATTATATTTAAGGACATTTACAAAAAAGAACAAAAGACATTAACAAGAGAAAATCCACTTGTATGCGATTCTCTTTACCTTATGGAGTTTTTAACATTCGTTAATTTAGAAAAATATAAGCAGATAGATTCAACAGCATATCTTGTTTTCAACACTTTTAAAGTGCCTTTTGGTTTTAAAGTTCTCAGTGAAGAAAACATAACAACACCATTTAATAAAAATTTTTCTACTTATAAAGTAGAAGCAAATGCTAGAGGTTTTATAGGCTTTTTATCATATGCTATAGGAAATAATGGTAGATTTAATGTAATTAAAGAATTTCCACATTTAAGAGTTTATGCTTTATACGCTTCTAAGGAATATTGGCTTTATGATTACAAAATAGACTATCTTAAAAAATAAACTTTAAATATATATTTTGGTTTTAAACTTCCTTGGCAAGAATATTTTTAATCTCTTCATAAGCCCTAAATAAAGCATTTGTCAAGTTGAAAGTTTTATTTGAAAAGTTAGATAAATTCTCTATATTTTTAAGTCCATCACTTAAAGCATAAGTTTGTTCATCCATAGAATTTGTAATTTCAGTTAAAGATTGCCCTATCTTTTTACCAATAATATTATTCTCATTAAAATTTTTCTTTATTTCATTAATATCAGTAACCAAAAATTCCATTATTTCACCAATATTTTTTAAAAGTTCATTAATATTACTAAAATTTTCTTGAAATTCATTTACTATTTTTGATATATTATTTGCAAGATCTTTAGTATTGTCAGCAAGTTTCCTAACTTCAGAAGAAATAATATTAAACCCAGAACCATACTTTCCAGCATGAGCAGCTTCAATAGAAGCATTAATTGCCAACACATTTGTTTTTTCAGCTATATCTTTTATTGCAGAAGTGGATTCAAATACAATTTTAGAATTTTCAAAAAGCCTATTAAATACATTTTTTGATTCTTTTATCTTTGAAAATATATTATCTATTTGTTCTGTTCTTTCGTTAAATCTATTAACAAGTAAATTATTTTTATCTAGCATCGAATTCATTTCTAAATCAATATTTTTTAAATTAACATTAATATTTTTATTTGTAGCACTCATTTCTTCAAATGCAGCAAGAATAGAGGTGGTAAATCCTTTTATAGAACTTATAAATTCAAAAATGAGTTCAAGGGAATTTGTTGTAATTGTACTTAATATAATTGAATTTGAATATTGAGAAG
The DNA here is from genome assembly GCA_026415295.1 of Spirochaetota bacterium. Classification (NCBI taxonomy): domain Bacteria; kingdom Pseudomonadati; phylum Spirochaetota; species Spirochaetota bacterium. Next base: position 71,299 of record JAOAHJ010000039.1, read on the forward strand.
TTAATTTATCTGCTAAAATGAAATAATTTTGTAACTCTTTTTTTAAATTATTATTATTCATATTGAAATCCTTTTTATAATTTACAAAACTTTTTTATAGGGCTCTTTAATTAAAAGGATAAATTTTTTAATAAATAGTTTCAATTATATCAATACCACATTTAAGATTATATAACCAATCTAAAAACTTTTTAACATTTTCTCCATCATAAATTGCACCATGTTGTGGACAAATCATTTTTATTTCATATTTTGAAATTTTATCAACAAAATATCTAAGCACTTTATTTGAAGCCATATATCGTTGATGAAAGGCCTCAATAGCTTGAAGATGATCTTCAAATTTTTCAACAAAAAGATACTTCTTATTTGGAGGAAAAACTGCTGCTCCAATATCTCCTGAAAAAAGAATTTTTGAATTTGGATCATAAATTATTAAATTCCCTGGAGAATGCATAAAATGAGCTGGAACTATTATAAGAGGTTGATATCCATCTATCTTAATATCACCTCCTTGATCTTTTAGTGGAACTATCCTAGATGCATCAAAAATGCCAAAATGTGGTAAAAATCTGATCCATTTATTTGAAATATAAATATTTGCGTTTGTAATACCAAGCCACATAGCTATTCCAGATGAAACATCAGGATCTTGATGGGTATAAAATATAACTTTTATCTTTGTCATAGGAATATATTGTGATACAACAGCAACAACTTTAGAAAAAGTAGAAACACCACCTGGATCAAGCAAAATCCCCATATCTTTAGTCATAATAAGATATTGGTTTGTCTGGATGATTTCTCTTTCAGAATATTTATCCCATCCAAGCCAAATAAATTTATAATCATCTTTTTCAAATAAAACTTTCCCTTCTATTACTTCATTTGCTTTAATATTTTCCATTTTTTACTCCTGTAATTATTCTAAATTTAAAAATAATATAAATTATAATTTTGTCAAAATGATTCAGTTAAAACTTATTATAAATTAAATTAAAAAAAGCCACCCCTATTACTAAGGATGGCTTTAATATGTAAAAAATAATTTTCTAAAAAATGAACCAAATAAAATTTAATTTATTCAATTATTGCAAGTATATCATTCATCTTTAATATAAGATGGTCCTCATCATCAATTTTTATAGAGGTACCAGCATATTTATCATACATTACTTTATCGCCAACTTTAACCTTAATCTGATCTGAATCCCCTATAGCTACAACAGTTCCATTTTGAGTTTTTTCTTGTGCTGTATCTGGTAAAATTATTCCACCTTTTGTTCTTGTTTCTGGTGGGTTAACTTTAATTAGTATTCTGTCACCAATTGGTTTAATTTTCATAATATATTCCTCCTGAAATAAAATTATTTATATCAATAATAAATATAATAAAAGATGTTTAATTTCGTCAATTTATTTTTTATTTTAAACTAACTTTTCTGATTTATTATATGATATACTTTGCAAAATCATATAAAATACAGAAACATCTATATGACTTTCATCTATATTTTCTTTATTTTCAATATCAGCAACTGTTCTTGAAATCCTTATTAATTTTTCATGTTGTCTTAAAGATAATCCAAAATTTAATGTTATATCCTTCAAATATAGTTCAACCTCTCTTTTTAATTTAACTTTTTCATTAAATATTTTTGGTACTACTTTGCCATTAAAATAATCAATCCTATTTCCATATCTAAAAATTTGCCGAGATATAGTTTCGCTTAGCAAATTTATAATATTTGAATCATCCCAAAATATTTTTTCTTTAATATGATTATTTATTATAGGGCTTACATTTATCATTAAGTTACTATCTTTTTTAACTTTAGGAACAATAAGATTTATATCAATCCTATCTATTATAGCTTGTGAAATTTTTTTATTAAAATTTATTATCTCTGATTTTGAACAAATACAAATTTTTTCATCATCACCTGAAGCCCCACATGGGCATAAATTTGAAATAAGAAATAATAAAAAAGATGATGGTAATTTAATCTTATTATTAACTCTTGAAATTGAAACAAAATTATCATTTACTGGTTCTCTTAGACTTTCTATTACACTTTTTTTAAATAAATTTACTTCATCAAGAATAAGAACTCCTCTATGTGCAAGAGTCACTTCTCCTAATGATAAATAATTCCCACCTCCAAGCATTGCAATCTCAGTAATACTATGATGAGGAGTCCTAACAGGTCTTGTAATTTCAAAATTAACATCCCTTAATATCCCAAACTTTGAATATAATTCAGCAAGTTCTATTTTTTCTTCATAAGTTAATGGTGGTAAATAATTTGTTAATATTTTTGAAAGGAGTGTTTTACCAGTACCAGTAGCTCCTTTTAAATATAAATTATGAAAACCAGCTAAAGATATAAGTAATCCATATTTTATGTGAAAATTTTCAATATAATCATTAAAGGTCAAACTGTTAGAATCTGTTTTGTTTTTAATATTATCATTACCTTCTCTATCAACTATTTTAATATAATTATTGCTTTCTATATTAAAAATATTTTTTAACTCATATCCCATTTCTTGTAAGAAAAACTTATAAGTATTATTTATTTTTTCATTTTTATTTATCTTGTTAAAAATTTTATTAATAAAAATATTTAAAGTTTTTAAAGTATCTACAAAGATAATTTCTGATTTAATATAATTAATGTTTTTATTATAAATATATAATTTATTTTTAATTATATCAGACACAAATATATATTTAAAACCAAATTTTGATGCATTTATAAGATAAGATAGTATATTTTCATCTGCCTTTATTTGGCCATCTAAACCTAACTCACCAATAAATAAAACTTCAGAAAACAATTCTTTTATATAACTCATGATTAAATCTAATGATAAATTTAATTCCTTCTTCATAATACTCAATTTAAATTGTACTAAAATATTTAATGCTATAGGTAGATCAAGATACTTTGTATTCTTTGGAACATCTGAAGGTGAAAGATTTACAATAATCTTTTTTTCAGGAAAATCTGACATAGTCTTTAATATAGATTCTTTAATCCTAAAACAGGATTCTTTAACTATTTTTCCTGGTAATCCAATAATTTCAAAATAAGGAAGACCTTTAGTTAAAGCTACTTCTATATCAATTTTCTTAAATTCAAAATCAGATAAAATAAGAGCAGGTATTGAAAACATAATTATTACCTCAAAACTTACTTTAATATTATATACTAATTTTAAAATCAAATTATTTCATAAAAAAATATTATTCTAAAATTTATAAATTTTATAAAAAATTTAATATTTTAAATTAATTAAAAAAAATTAAATAAGAATTAACATAATAAAAATAAAATAGATTAATAACAAATCATAAAAAATAAAATAAAATTAACATATATAATAACAGTTGAAAAAAATGGAAAGGTGAAAAAATTAATTCTTAAAAAATGATTATAATTTAAAATAAAGCTTGACTTTCTTTATTGATTAAAGAATTTTTAATTCTTTCTATTTTGTCATTATTAATTAGACCGATTTCAGCAAGGTATTCTAACCCCTTTTCACTTATAATTCTACCTTTTTGAGTTCTTTTTAAAAACCCTTTTTGAATTAGATATGGTTCATAAAACTCTTCTATAGTTTTTTTGTCTTCTGATAGATTTATAGCAAGAGTTGCTAAACCAACAGGGCCACCACAATAATCATTACAAATAGTTGATAACATCCTCCTATCCATACTATCCAATCCATATACATCAATTCCAATTTCTTCAAGTGACTTATTAACAACATCTTTTGTTATTTTATCTTTGCCCATATAAATAGAAAAATCATATATTCTTTTTAATAGTCTTATAGCAATTCTAGGAGTACCCCTACTTCTTTTTCCTATTTCAGCTGATGCATCATCCTCTATATTTATATTTAAAATATTAGCAGCCCTTTGTACTATTTTGCTTAATGAAAAATCATCATAATAGTCCATTTTGATTATAATTCCAAATCTAGTTTGTAAAGGTTTAGATATATTGCCAACTTTAGTAGTTGCTCCAATAAGAGTAAAATGAGGCAAATTAATCCTCATTGTTCTTGAATTAACTCCACTACCAATTAGAATATCAAGTTTAAAATCTTCCATAGCAGGAAATAAAACTTCTTCAAGATTTACTTTAAGTCTATGAATTTCATCTATAAATAAAACATCATTGTTTTTAAGAGAAGATAAAAGAGAAGCAATATCTCCATTTTTGACAAAAACTTGAGCAGATACTATTTTAATATTACTTCCAAGCTCATTAGCTATTACAGATGACAGGGTAGTTTTACCAAGTCCAGCTGGGCCATAAATAAGTATATGATCAAGAGTTTTATTTCTTCTTTTAGCTGATTCTATATATACTTTTAATTGATTTTTAATATTATCTTGCCCTATGAATTCATCAAGTTTAGAAGGCCTTAAAACATTTGTATCTTCTTTATTAACAAAATTTTTATAGGATTCCTTACATTTTTTTTCTTCTATCATAATTTTACTCAACACTTAATTATTAATAGAATTATACACAATTAATTATTAATTAAAACAAATATTAAATTTGTTAATTACAATTTTTCAAAAATATTCTAAATTTTAGAAAGTTTTGAAAGAAAATACTTAAATTTTTCTTCAAAAGAATCTATTCTTTCAATTTCTTTAGAATATTTCTTGTAAACACTATTTATTTCTTCATCATTAAAACCTAATCCCTTTAATCCTACAAAAATATCTTTATCAGAAAAATTATTTTGATCTACTTTAAGGTCAATTTTACCTGCAAGCTCAATTAATATTTTTTGAGCTACTTTTTTACCTATACCCTTTACTTTTTCAAAAGGAGAAATATCACCTCTTAAAATCGAATCTTTATATAACTTTATTTCATTAGCATCTATTATTTCAAGAGCTTTTTTAGGACCTATTCCTGAAATACCAATTAAAGTTATAAAAAATTCTCTTTCTTCCTCACTAATAAAACCATAAAGTTCATCAAAATTTTCTCTTTTATATTTAAAAAGATAAATAAAAACCTTTTCTCCCTCTTTTTCTTTATAGGTTTCATAAAACTTTTTTCTTGTAAATATTTCATAATAAACATTGTTATTCTCAATAATTGTTTTATCAATATTTACTCTATTGAGTTTACCTTCAATTCCATACAACATCAAAAATTTCCTTAGAAATTATTTTAATTTATTTGCTTCTAATTAAGAAAATATTTATTATAATTAAAAAAACATGCAAGTGCCGTAGCAATTGCATCTGAAGCATCATCTGGGGTTGGAATCTCATCCATATTAAAGAAACTTTTTATAAATATTTGAATCTCTTTTTTTTTAGCTTTACCATTACCTGTTATTATTTTCTTTATTTCAAGAGGAGTAAATTGAACTACTTCAATTTTTTTATATAAAAAAAATAAATTAAGTGCACCCCTTATCTCTGAGATTTCCATAACAGTTTTTTTATTCTTCGTAAAATAAACCCTTTCTACAGATGCAATCTCCGGTTTATAACTATTGTATATTATTTCTAAGTTTTCAAAAATTTCTTTAAATCTCTCTTTATAAGTTAAATTCTGATCAGTTTTTATAACTCCATAAGAAATAAGTTGTGGGCTCCCTCTATCTATATAAGTTTCGGGAAAAAATTCTATTATAGAAAATCCCACTAAAGCATATCCTGGATCTATACCAATAACTTTCATTTATTTTTAATTTTTATTAAATATTAAATTTTCAGTAACTTTATTAAATATTTCAAATTATAATAATGAATTAAAATATTAATTTAATATTTTATATTTCTTATTTCTAAAACTATATTTGTTTTGATAGAATTTTATTATTATATTAATTAATTTAACAAAAATAATTTTCTAATAATTAAATAATATGATCTTTTACTAAAATTAAATAATAATCCATACATAAAATATTAAGTCTTTAAAATCATATATACAAAAACTTAATTATTTTGGGCAGATTCAAACTTTTCCATAATATCGTCATCAATATCAAAGTTTGCATAAACATCTTGAACATCATCATTATCTTCAAGAGCATCCATAAGCTTAAGCATTCTTATAGCTTCATCATTTTCAAGTTTTACATAAGTATCAGGCACAAATGTTACTTCAGCTTCTATATATTTTATACCATTTTTATCAAGTTTCTCTTTAATATTAAGAAGCTCATCAGGATTTGTATAAATATAAGCTTCTTCACCTTTTATCACATAATCATCCGCATTATTTTCTAAAGCAAAACTTGCTATATCATCTTCTGTTCTACCATCCATAGATAAAGTTATAACCCCTTTTCTTTTAAACATCCAGGAAACGCAACCATTTTCTCCTAAATTACCGCCATATTTGGTAAGAGTAGACCTTATAGAAGATGCTGTTCTGTTTTTATTATCTGTCAAAGCTTTAATCATTATTGCAACTCCAGCAGGACCATATCCTTCATAAGTAATATCCTCATAATTTTCACCTTTTAGCTCACCAGTTCCTTTTTTTATAGCTTTTTCAATATTATCTTTAGGCATATTTGCAGCTTTAGCTTTTTCAACTACTGCTCTAAGTCTTGGATTAGAATTAATATCTCCTCCTCCAATTTTAGCTGCTACTACTATTTCTCTGATAAATTTTGTAAATAGTTTTCCCTTTTTTGCATCAACTATTGCTTTTTTATGTTTTATAGTACTCCACTTATTATGACCTGACATAAAACCTCCATTTATATTTATATAAATTAATTTATTAAAAATTTTAATTAATTATTATTATTTGAAATCTATTAATAATAAAGCTTTTTATAATAAATACAAGATAAATAATAAAAAGATAAAAAAATAGAACCAAATTCAAAAATAAATTAATTTTATTATTTCTACTTATTACTTAGATATTTTATTTTTTTTAATTTAATTTTTCAATTTTTTTTTTCAATTTTTTTAATTTAAATTTTTTGTAATTGACTAATAGAAATATTTTTATCTAATTTTTTTGTAACCCAATTAAAACAATAATCTTGTGAAAATCATAGTAATAAGTTAAAATGTAAACAATTTGGGATTTACCAAATATTTTTAAATTTTCTCCTCTCATAATAGTTGGGGTTGTAATATTGCATTTAAATCCAAAATTTGCAAAATCTGTAATTGCCTTCCCACCAACCATATTTGCAACTTCACCAATTGAAGCTTCAATTAATTCGTCTTTCTCCTGTTGAGATTCTATTTCATCAATTGAAACTGAATTCATTATTTGAGTTATCTTTTTTGCAGATTCCTCATCAAAATTACAAATTATAGTACCCTTAACATCTTCTATTATATTTAAAATTGCTACATAACCATTAATATTCGCTGGATTTATTTTAAGCTCTATAGACTCAAGCTTTACATCACTAGATATGATTTCAGACAATAGAATTTCTGTTTGTTTTGAAAAAATATCAACTAATTTATTTCTATCAAATTTTTCCATATTAACTCCACATTTTCTCTAAGCTGATCATATGTGCCATTATTATTAATTATAAAATAATTTGCTTTTTTTTCATCACTAAAAAAAAATAATTTGTTTCTAGTTCTAATTTTTAATTTTTCAATTTTTTTTTCATTTAAAAAATGGTATTTCTCATGAAAATCTATTATTTTCTCTGCTTCATCAAACTCTATCATATTTCTAGAAATTAATCTTTCCAATCTTTTTTCCCTATTTGAATCCACTATTATTATATTATCGCAATATCTATTAAATTTCATCTTATGAAGCAAAGCACAATTAATAATTATAACCCTTCCATTTTTTTCATTTTCATTCAAAATTCTTTTTACAAATTTTTTCATGTTTGGATGCAAAATTTTTTCAAGTTTGTTCATCTTACCTTTATTACTAAAAACTATTTTCCTTAAATTTTTTTTTATATTTTCACAAGTTTTTAAATTAAATTTTTTAACTATAGTTTCAACTTTTAATTGAAAAAAATAATTACCAATTTTATCAATATCAAGACATATATCATACTCTATATAATCTTTTAATATCGATAAAACAGAATCTTTCCCAGCAGCTACTTTACCTGTAATTCCAATTATCATATTTGCAATTATTAAAATTCCATGTATTTTGATTTCGTTAAAATTTCATATCCATCATCAGTTACTAAAACATCATCTTCCAATCTACAACCACCAAACCTTTCTTCATAAATTCCAGGTTCAATAGTAAATATCATCCCTTTTTCTAATACTTCAGGTTTCCATAATTTTGCTAAATTTTCATCAGTTGGTTTGCTATTTATCCTTGGATACTCATGAACTTCAAGACCAATTCCATGACCTAAAGAATGGGGCATAGTATAACCATTTTCTTTAATTATACTAATAGCAATATCTGAAATTTCAGAACTTAACTTACCAGGTTTTATTGCTTTTATTGCTTCATCATGAGCTTTTTGAACTACTTTAACAACATTTTTTTCTTCTTCCGAAAGATCCCCAAATGAGAAAGGAATTGTTACATCTGTGCAATACCCATTATAAAGAATCCCAAAATCAATTAAAGCAAGCCCCCTTAAAGTTAAATCTTCATTTGAACTTGGTGGATACGCATGAATTCCCCATGATCTTTTTGAATTAGCTATAAGATATTCAAAACTTTCTTTCTGAGCTCCAAGTTTTCTAGCTTCCTTTATAACATAAAAAGCAAGATCATTTTCTGTAAGTCCTTCTTTTTTAGCTACTTTCTCTTTAATAAAAGCATAAATCTTTTCAATTAGATCATTTGTAATAGATGCTGCTTCTTTAATTATTTTAATCTCTTTTTCACTTTTAACCATTCTTATTCTATTTATAAGATCAAAAACAGAATCTTTTTCTTTATATATAAAATTAAATCCTGTATATTTTTTTAAATTATCAATATGAAAAACTGAAGTTTCAGAAGAAACCTCAAAAATTGGACTATTAGAAAGATTTTCTTCATAAGAAATCTTTTTCAAAAGTTCATATATAGATATCTGATCCATCGTGTATATATAATCTACCTCTGCTTCTTTTTTTGCTAAAATTATATCCCAACACCATAAATATGTTTTACCATTTTTAGTTATTATTAGACTTGCATCCATTGGATGACCAGAAATATATTTTAAAGATACATCTCTTTTTCTCTCAGAATCAGATATTAAAAGGCCATCTAAATTATTTTTATCTAAATAATCTATAATTTTATTAAAATTATCTTTAGTTATTATTCTCATATTTGCTCCTTAATAAATATATTATTAATTATAATTTATTAATTAATTACAATTTATTGATTTGAATTTATTACTATTTTAATTTTTTATTAAATTAATATATATATAAAATAAATTTATAATATATAAATATTATTTTTATAACAAATTTCTTTCATTTTTTTTGGCCAAACTCCTACTTGAACCTCCCCAATATGGGCTTTTCTTAAAAAGAACATACATAATCTTGATTGGCCAATTCCACCCCCTATTGAAAAAGGAAGTTTTTCTTCAAAAATAAGTTTATGAAAATAAAGTTCTTTTTTCCATTCCTCACCCTTTATTTTAAGTTGTTTTTCCAAAGAGTATTTATCAACTCTAATTCCCATTGATGATATTTCAAATGGGATTCTTAAAATATCATTCCAAACTATTATATCACAGTTTAATCCAATATAACCATCTTCATTTTGAGTAGACCAATCATCATAATCTGCAGCCCTCCCATCATGAGGCTCACCATTTGAAAGCTTATTACCAATTCCTATAATACAAACAGCTTTGTATTTTTCAGTTATCCTTTTTTCTCTTTCTTTTGGAGGTAAATCAGGATACATTCTTAGCAATTCTTCAGAATGGATAAAGTAAATTTCGTCTGGTAAAATAGGTTTTATTTCAGGATAAAATTCATAAATATAAAACTCAGTTCTTGGAAGAATAGAATATATTTTTTTTACTATCTCCTTCAAGAACTTTATATTTCTGTCTTCTTTGTTAATAGTCATTTCCCAATCCCACTGATCAACATAAATAGAATGTATATTATCTGGTATTTCATCAGGTCTTATAGCATTCATATCAGTATAAAGCCCATTATAAGCTTCAATTTGAAGTTCCCAAAGTTTTAATCTCTTCCATTTTGCAAGAGATTGAACAATTTCAACTTCTCCATCATCAGAAGATAAATTTTTAATTTTAAATGAAACTGGTTTCTCAATTCCATTTAGATCATCATTTATACCAAGTCCACTTTGAACAAAAAGGGGAGCTGTTACTCTTCTTAGCTTTAATTCTGATGCAAGGTTAATTTGAAAAAAGTCTTTTATAAGTTTTATTGCATTTTCAGTTTGTCTAACACTTAAAATTGGATTATAATTTTTTGGTATAATTAAATTTTCCATTTTTCCTTCCAAAAAATGAATTTTTATATTTTTAATATTATTTTATTAAAAATGTTTATTAATATTTTTTAGTTAACTAAAACTAATTTATCTTTTATTATTTATTTTTCAATAATTATTAAAGCTAAATTACTTCAAATTTAATTTGAAATTTTTTTACGAAATGATAAATTATTTTTATAATATTTTTTTAATATTATTATTTTATTTAACTAAATTAATTAAGATAATTTAATTATTAATAAAACAAGTTATTTATGAAACTTATAAATAAAAGATATGAAATAATTGAACTCATTGGTGAAGGTGAGTTCGGGGCTATCTATAAAGTAAAAGACATTTATAGCAAAAACCCGGAAATAAAAGCATTAAAATTATATAATTTTGATAAAAATCGAGATATTGCAATAATTAATTTTAAATTCGAATTTATTTTTCTTAAATTTTTTCCATTACCTTTTGTACCTGAAGTTTATGATTTTAATAAAGTAAAAAATATAGATGGAAATGAAATATCTACAAATTATTATTTTTATACAATGGAATATATTAAAAGCCTAACTTTTGAGGATTTTGTAAAAAAATATAATGAAAATACTCCTCAATATAAACAAATTAAACTTAAAATAGATTCAATCCTTCAATATTTACACAAAATAGGTTTATACCATGGGGATTTTAGTTTTAAAAATATTTTAATTAAAATTGATAATAATAGTTATCTACCTTTTTTTATAGATCTTGAAGAAAAATCTAATATATTATTAGATATTGAAAGGTATAAAGAATATTTCAAACAAGATTTTAATCCACCCCCTACTGACTATGAAATATTAAAACATTATAAATTAGAAAAATTTATTAATTTATTTTTTACACATAATGTTAAATCAACTATTATTAATCTTTTTGAAAAAATTAAAAGCAAAAATAAAATAAAGATTATAAATTTTTATAAAACAAATTATGAATGTTTTGATTTAATTAAAGGTTTCATATTTTCAATATCTCAAATTTATGAATTTATTTTTTTAGAAATAGACTTAAATGAAACTTATGAAAACAACTTAATATATTTATCAACTCAATTGAAAAAAGAAAATTATAATAGTAATATAATCAATAAAATATCTGAATTTTTAAACAATAATATTCAAAAAGGATTTCAAAACTATTATATTTTCTTTACATCAATTTTGCAAGAAATATCTTTTTATAATAAAACCATTATTTATTTAAAAAACTATGATTTAATAGATTTAGAAAAAGTCCAATTTGTAGATAAAATTTTAAACAATATAGAATCAAATAATTTAACAATTTTATTTAATTCATATAAATTTAACGAAAATAATTATGAAAACATTTTATTATTTTTACCAGATAAAAATATTAATTTTGATCAAATTAAAAAAGAAATACTAACAAAATTAAATCAAATATTTTTAATAGAAAACAAATTAGATATATCTATCGATATTAATAAAATAATTCATTTTTTAAAAAACTTTGAAAATTATTTTGAAACATTAAAAAGTTCTCAAAAGATAGATTTATTTAAAGATATTAAAGACTTAGAATTAGAAAAATTTATTAAAGAAAAAAATTTTATAAATTTTTTAATTTTATTATTCAACTTAGATTCTCCATTCAATTACGAAGATATTATAAATTTTTGTTCAACAAATTTAAACATACAAAAAAATATTAGTGAAGCATATTTAAATTTATTATTAAACAAAGAGTTCATATATTTTCTTGAATATAATAAAATTCTTATAAACAAAAATAAAATAAAAATATTTATTAAAGATTATATTTATAAGGATAAAGAATTTATATTCTTTTTAATTAGCAAAATAATAGAAACATATTATAACAATTTAACTGAATTAGATATTTCAGAATATATTTATCTTTCTTATCTTTATTTATTAATCAAAGATTTTAAAAAATCTATACAAACATTATATGAAAAAGTCTTTTTAAATATTAAATTTTATCAAAATAGGTATAATGAAAAGCTTAGTTATTTTACAGAATACTTTAATATTAATTTAAATTTAATAGAAAAAAATTATGATAATGAAATTAATTTATTTAAATCAGAAGAAGAAAAAAACCTTTTTATATATATTATAATTCTTTCAATATATACATCTACAAGTTTAACTTTTGAAGAAAAAGAAAGAATACTAATTAAAATAAAATCAGACAATAAGATTATAAATTTTTCAAAAATTTTTGTATTAGGCAAACTTTATTTAATTAATTTAAATCCAGAAAAACTTGATAATGTATTTTCTCAATTAGAAAAAATAAAGGAGCAATTAAACCAGAATGAAATAATATTTTATTACACCTTTATTAATGAATATTTTTATCATAAATCCGATTTTTCAAATCTAAAAAAATCAATAAATGAAGTAATTGAAAAATTCGAAACAGAAAACGATTATGAAAATGAAAATATACCATATCTATTATGTCTATCTTATATTAACTATGGTGAATATTTTTTTAACAATAAAGATCTAGAAGCTTACTATTTTTATAATACAAAAGCAAAAAATCTTTCTGAAAAATACAAATTTTATGATCTTTTAATTGTGACATATACAAATTTAGGTATCTACTTTTACTATCAAAAAAACGATCCAAATAAGTTAAAAGAATTTTTTAATAAAGCATACATTCTAGCTGAAAAATTTAACATACCTAATCTTATAGCTAGAACAAATAACAATATAGCAGCTATCTCTGATGATATTCAAGAAAAAAAATCACACTATCTTAAAGCTTTAAACTATGCTTCATATATCGAAGATAGAAAGATAGTACTGGTTTTATTGTACAATTTAAGCAAATACCTTTCACCTGGTAAAATGGAAAAATTACTTAAAAAATTCAATAAATATATATTTACCTTTAAAGAACTTGATATAGTTACTAATGAAAATTTTTTATTATCTACTATAGCTTCATATTATACCCTTTTTAGATTAGGATATGAAAATGAATTAAAGAAATATTATGATAAACTTTTAGAACTTGAAGAACCTTTTTCAAAAAATGAAAAAAATAAAAACCTTTTTTTGATAATAAAAGCTTTATATGAGTTAAAATTCCTTTATAAAGAAGAAAAAACAGTAAAAACTAAAGATTTTAATTCTACAATTAACAATAAAATTTTATTATTAAAAAATTGCATTCAAAATACATTTTCATACAATTATCAAGATATTTTTTACTTTGTTTTAACTTTTTTGTATAACCAAAATACAAAAGATAATTTTAGTAATTATTTTAATGAAATACTTTATGGAATAAAAGAGTTTTATAAAACTAAAGACAAGCTGAAAGAAGATACTCTTAATATAATTAACAATATTTTTCAAAATTTAAATAATATAGACTATCTTAAAAACTTTGAATTAACAGAATTAAATAAAATTACAAAACTCGATATTCCTATCTTAGATTATTTAGCTTTAATATTAAAAAGTATAATCTATTATTTAAAAAATATGGATATTTACTTAAGATACTTATCTTCAGCTTTATTTATATATCAAAAACAAAAGCACTACTATAAAAAAGAAGATATTATAAGTAAAACATCATGGGGTTTTTTTTATCAATTATTAGAGAAATTTTTTAATGTAAAGATTGGAAAATTAAAAGAGAGAAAATCTTTTATAACTAATATCGATAATATTAACAATAATATTACAAAGGAAAATATAATAATACAAAAAAATTTTATAAAACTAAATTTCAATAAGTTAGAAAATGAAATTATAAATTGTATATCTCTTGAACTTATATCTGGCTTAAAGGAATTTTCGAAAATAATAATTGAAAAATTTTATTTTGATAGGGCAATATTTTATAATTTTGATATAAAAGATAATATAGATCAAAATAAAAAATTAAAAAAAGAGTTTGTATTGTATTTTGATGAAAATCTTTATGGTTCTTCAGAACCTACATATATTTCAGAAGATGAGATTTTAAATATTAATACAATTGTTTTAAAAAAATTTAATATAAATGAAGATGAGGGTATTAATTCAACCTTAATAATCCCAATATTTGATCCAACAAAAATAAAAAATATCTTTATTACTAAAAATTCCAGAAAAAATTATTCTAACTACAATCTTCATTATCTCTATGGCTATCTATACTTCGATAAAAAAAATAATATTAAAAATAAAATAGATTATAATCTATTAAAAAATATTCAAATCCTACTTTCTCTATTTTACTTTCAAAAAATTGAAGAAGAAAAATACCTTAAAGATTTTTTAACAAAATTTTACTTAAGAGACATATTTTATAAAAAAATTAGTAATTTTTTATATGATGAAAGAAACAAGAATATCCCTATAACTTTCCTTTATATAGATATAGATCATTTTAAAAAAGTAAATGATACATTTGGACATCAAAAAGGAGATGAGATTCTTACTAATGTTGCAAATATTATAAGAGAAAATGTACGCAGAGATGATTTAACATGTAGATTTGGAGGGGAAGAACTTATTATTGCTTTGTTCAACTCAAAAAAAGATGATGGAATAAATATTGCAGAAAAAATAAGAATGAAAGTTCAGGATGCAAAGCTTTTAGGAGATAAGATGAACCTAACTATAAGTATTGGAATATCAAACTATCCTGAAGATAGTAGATGGATAGAAGAACTTATTAATATTGCAGATAAAAATCTATATAAAGCTAAGGAATCTGGAAGAAACAAAGTTGTTTATAATATTTAACAGTTTTTATCAATAAAATTCTTTCTAAAAAATTTTTATTCTTTTATTTTGTTTTTAATCTTTTTAATTTGAAAATTAAAAAACATATATTATAAATTATTATAGACCATTTGGTCTAATTTTTGTTTAAAAACATTTTTTTTATTATTTAACATAATTAAACAATTACTTTGAGGAGTAAGACATGGATTTTATTAAAGTTTTAAATTTATCAAAAACTTATAAAACTGGTTCTCAAGAAGTCAAAGCCCTAAGAAATATTAACCTTGATATAAATAAAGGAGATTTTATTAGTATAGTTGGGCCTTCTGGTTCAGGTAAAACAACTTTATTAAATTTACTTGGATGTATAGATATACCTGATTCAGGAAAATACTATTTTTTAGACAATGAATTAACTTCATTTAATAAAGAAAAACTGACTCTTTTAAGAAGAGAAAAATTTGGGTTTATTTTTCAGAATTTTAACCTTATTAAGGTTTTAAATGTTTTTGAAAATGTTGCTATAACTCTTGAATTATTAAACTTAAAGAAACATGAAATCGAAGAAAAAGTTCATAATATTCTTAAAGAAACAAAATTATCTGGTCTTGAAAACAGGCTTCCAAATGAACTTTCAGGTGGCCAACAACAAAGAGTAGCTATTGCTAGAGCACTTGTTAAGAACCCTGTGGTTGTATTTGCTGATGAGCCAACCGCAAACCTTGATCATAAAACTGGAGCAGAAATAGTAACACTTATGAAAGAACTAAATGAAAAATACGGTACAACATTTATTTTCTCAACTCATGATTCTAAAATAATGGAATTGGCAAAGAAGATAATTTATCTTGAAGATGGAGAAATAATTAAAAACTAAATTATAAAATTAAAATAATATTTTAATTTTATTATTAAGTTAGTTATCAAAGAGGTAAATTATGAAAAAAAATGTCGGAAAAACAGAAGAAAAAGTAAGCATTTCTAAAATATTCTTAGTTAAATTTGCTTTTAAAAATATATTGCAATATAAACAGAGAACAATTTTAACTTTTCTTGTATTAACTTTTGGAATAACTTTTTATATTTTAATGGATGGACTTATGACAGGTTTTGAGCATGATACTGTTAAACTTCTTATAAGTCTACAAACTGGAAATATTAAAATTTTAAGCAAAGATTTTAATGAAGAAGAAGTTTTTAAAATATTTAAGATAGAAAATTATAATGATATAATTGAATATTTAAGCAAACAAAATTTTGTTGAAGGTATAACAAAAAGAATAAGATTCTTTGGATTAATAGAGTCTAAAACTATTTCAACTCAAGTAATTGTTTTAGGAATCAATTTTAACGATGATAATAAAGTTTTCGATTTCATTAAATATATATACAAAAACTATGATATCCAAAAAAATCCAATTTATCAAACTATTCCCAAAATATATCTTGGGAAAAACATTATTAATGAACTGGAATTAAAAGAAGGTGATCCTGTAATTTTAACAACAAAAACATCAGATGGAATGTTTAACTCTGAAGAATTTATTCTTGCAGGATATATAGATTCTCCAGATATTTCTATAAATACTAATTTTGTTGTTATTGATTATTTAGAAGCTCAAAACCTAGTACAAATAGATTCTCCAACTGAAATTTGCATAAAAACTGACAATTTTAAAAAAGATAAATTATATATCAAAAACCTTAGCAAATATTTAAAAGATTCTTTTGTCACATATTGGGCAGAAGAAGGAAGAGATATACTTGAATTAACTAAAACAAAATCAAAATTTACAAATATTTTTATTTTTTTTATAATTATTATTGCTATTATTGGAATTGTAAATACTATGACTTTATCTGTTTATCAAAAGATAACTGAGATAGGAACTTTAAAAGCAATTGGTTTTAATGAAAAAGAAATAAGTTATCTTTTTACATTTGAGAGTTTATTAATAGCTTCTCTTGGGACTCTATCAGGGATTTTCTTTGGACTTATTCTTAATTATTTCCCTTACAAATATGGAATGGATCTTTCCAAAATGATGGACGTTAATACTCTTGGTTCTTTCAATACTCAAAGCATAATTTATTCAAGCTATAATATTAAAAATATATTTATATCATTTTTTCTTGGGATCTTTTTTTCTTATATTTCAACAAAATCTATAGTTAAAAAAGCATCAAAGTTAGAACCTGCTGTTGCTTTAAGAAAAATACAATAACAATATTAAAATTATATTTTAATAAACTATTTGGAGATTGATATGAAATTTATAAAAATACCTTATAGATATCTTTTTATTAACAAAAAAAGAACATTTATTTCTGCACTATCTATTTTCGTATCATGCATTATTGTAGCTATCGGTTATGGGTGGATAGATGGAATGATAAACAATATGATAAATTCTTACAAAAATATTCAAACAGGAAATATAAGGGTAGTTAATAAAGATTTTATTAAATTTGAAAAATTTAAACCAATTGAATATCTAATAGAAGATACAACAAATATAAAAGAAAAGATAAACAAATTTTTAGATAAATTTTTTTCGAATTATCCAAAAAAAATTAGAAAGTTTGAAATAATAGAAAGATTGAAATTTAATGCTTTTGCTGGGTATAAAAATAACTCATCAATAGCACAAATTTTTGCTTTAGAATTTAATAAAGAAAAAGAAAGATTTAAGTTTGAAAAAAATCTTATATATGGCTCAAGCACAATAAATAGTTCAGAAATACTTATTGCGGAAGGATTAGCAAAAAAGTTAAATGTTTATCAAAATGATTCTATAATAATATCAGCTCAAACATTTAGTGGTGGATTAAATGCAAGAAAATTCAAAATAAAAGGAATAGTAAAAATTACTCTATCTAATCTAAATAAAAGCGCAATATTTATGAATTTAGAAGATGCAAAAACTCTCATAAAGTTACCAGAGAATACAGGAACAGAAATCTTAATATTTTTTGATAATGCTTTTACAGAAATCTTAACAAAAGAATTAAAAAAATATATTTCGGACAATAAAAATGAATTTCCATTTAACTTTTTAGAAAACTATGCTTTACACCATTGATTTGACAATATGGGGCTTCTATATAATCCTTATGATTTAGTTAAAAAAGTAATGTATATAGTTTATTTTTTTATAGTTCTTCTGGCATCCTTTGTAATTATTAATTCAATGATGATGAATATTTTTGAAAGAATTAGTGAAATAGGAACATTAAAAGCAATAGGCTTTTCTGATAAACAAATATTTTTAATTCATATTATAGAAGGAACAATGATGGGAGCTATTGGGGGAATTCCTGGTTCATTTTTCGGTTACTTCTTAACATATATTATGAACTATTATGGCTTAGACTTTAGTTATGTGATGTCAAATATAGATTTTCTAATTGATACTATTATAAAACCCAAAGCATCAATTGATGTTTTAATTTTGACAATCATCTTAAGCATAATAGCTCCAGCTTTAGCTACTATGATTCCTTCAAACTATGCTAAGAAATTAAATCCAAATGAAGCATTAAAACACTTATAAAATATTTTAAAAAATAAAAATATTTAAAATTTTAATATAAATTTAATAAATAAAAAAATTTTAATTTTTAAATATTTTTTTAAACATATATTGAATAAGGAGATAAATAATGAAAAAAATAGAGTGTTTACTTAAAATATTAACTTTACTTTTTTTTGTGTTTATAACTTCTATTTTTGCAATAGAAGAAAACAGTGAAGCTTTAGAAATACTTAATAAAATTGACAATAATAAGGTCTTTGAATCTGTTTATTATAAAGCCATTTTAGAAATAAAAAGAGGCAAAAATACTTTATTAAAAAGTTTTGAGGTCTATGCTAAAAACAAAAATTTTTTTATAAAATTTACAAATAAAGAGGATTATAATGTAAAATATCTTAAAAAAGACGGAAATCTTATAATTTATTTCCCTGAAGCAAATGATATATTAACAATATCAGGATCAATGTTAAAGCAGTCATTTATGGGATCAGATCTAACTTATGAAGATATTACCTCAAATGATAAACTAATTGACCTTTATAAAATCGAAGAATATAAAAATATTACTATTGATAATAAAAATTATATTTTTATTTCATTGATTGCAAAAGTTAAAAATGTTCCATATTTTAAACAAGAGCTTTTTATAGATCCACAAAATTTAACAATTCAAAAAATAAATTATTTTGATTTGGCTTTAAGAAAAATAAAAGAAATACACTTTTTAAAATATGAAAATTTTAAAAATAGAATTTACCCTACAGAAACAATAATTAAAGATCCAAAAAGAGAAGATTATTATTCTAAATTTAAGATACTTGAAGCAAAATTTGATATAAATATAGATGAATCAATTTTTACAATACAAAATTTATACAAATAAAATTGCATCAAAGGAAAAAATAAAATAGTTTAATAATATTTATGAAATGCTTAAACAAAAAATCATTTTTAATAAATTTTGCTTTTAATTTTATTTTTTATTTAATTATGTTTTTATTTTTTATCATTTTTATTCTAAACTCAACAAAATTAGAAGTTTATGCCGATGAAACTTTCATCTCTTTTGAAACAAATTTTTTTTCATCATTGTTTTTTTCAGATAATTTAATAGAAATTTCAAAGCAAAATATCAATATAGATTTTATAAAAATATTAAATGATTATATTAAAATCGGTTTTGGAGAAAATATTAAAATTAAACTATTTTATAAAACGGATTTTTATAAATTTAGCTCAATATTTAATATATATTTCTATCAAAACTACTTTGAGAAAATTAATAATAAAGATATTTTATTTATTTTAGACCAATTTTATATATCTTTTATATTTAACAACTTTATTAGTGAATTTGGAATCTTACCCAATTATTCTATCAATCTTTATAGTTTAGATATTTTTTCTCCTGTAAAACTAAGAACTTTATTAAATTCTAATTATAACAATAGCTTAAATAATTTCGCTTTTAATTTTATCTTAACTTATAATTTATTTAAACAAAATATAAAAATTATCTTTTTTGATTTTAATAATTTTATAATTTATTCAAAAAGTTCTCTAACTAATTTAAATTTTGCTTTTAATTATTTCACTGTCTGGGACAATATATTTAAACATTTTAGAACAGGGTTTGAAATAAAGCTTAATTTGCTTATAAATATTATAATTTCTTATCAATATCATTATTTTAAAAATAGAGTAAACTCTTTAGAAAATATTAAGAAAGGATATGAACTTCTTTTATCCTTTTATTATAATTTAGACAATACTACTTTAAATTTTCAAATCCTAAATACAGATTTAAATTACACAAATGAAGAATTTCATAAAATCTATTTTTATCTTATATCAAACAATAAAGAAAATATAAATAGAAATATTTTAATTACTAAAGATGATATAATTTTTATAATATCAATCGATTATAATCCAGATCCATTTTTATTTTTAAAAATCGGAACTTTCACAGATAAAGAACTATCTAAATATATCCTTTTTACAATTATAAATTTAAATTTGCTTAATCAATTGAAACTTGAATTAAATTTCAGCTTTTATCCAAAATTTGATCCAAATTTAATTGATCAATTTTTTATCTCCCATCCTTTTTATTTAATAACAGGAATTTTAATTAAAATAAATTTTTAACTTTATAAAAATAAAAAATATTTAAATTAAAATATGATTTTACAAAAATTAAATAATTTAATCGAAACATTTATAGACTATAAAAACAAAGAAGGTTTCAATGATGATAAATTTGTAAAGTTTAATAAAATTAATAAATTAAAAAAAGAAAAAATAATACTATGTGCAATTGAAGAATTTAACAGCAAAAATTACGATGAAGCTTCAACAAATAGTATTATAAAAAAAGCATCAATTGGAAAAGGAATGTTATTTTATTATTTTAAATCAAAAGAAAATCTCTTTAAATATTTAATTTTCTACTCTATTGAAAAATTTCTTTATCTTATAAAAGAAAAGTTTGAAAATATAAATAATTTTAATAATTTGGGGTTTGAAGAAAAACTTTTTTTATTATTTAAAATTAAAATAGAAATTTATAGAAAAAATTTATTAATAACAAATTTTATAATTAAATATTTCTCAAATCCACCAGAAATATTAAAATACTTCATATGTAAACTATATAATTTTATGATATTTCTTTCGCCAGACTTTATAATAGATGAAGAAATAGTTGGGAAAATTAAAGAAAACATTGATATAAACAAGGTAAAAGAAACCATCTTATTTGTAATAAAGGGTTTTGAAGAGAAAATACTTTTAAATGTCAAAAATTTACCTGCTTATGATATAAATTTTGAAAAAATATCAAAAGAATTTATAGAGTATTTAACTATTCTAAGAAAAGGTTTTGAAAAATAATTAATTTTTAAATTAATCTTTTATATTAGAGATTTAGAATTAAATTAGAAATAATTTAATATTATAGTTATTTAAATAAAATTTTTTTGAGACATTTATAAAAACTTTAATCCTGATTCTCGAATTATGCTCTTTTCTAACCCATTAATAAACACCTCTTTTTTACCAAAAATAAAAACTCTTTTTTTTGCCCTTGTTATTGCTGTATATATAATTTGCTTATTTAAGTAAGGAGAATTTAATTCAGTTGGTAAAACAAAATAAACATCATCATAAGAACTTCCTTGACTTTTGTGAACTGTCAAGCAAAAAGAGTAATTCCACTTTTTTATTAGATTTATATTAATAAATCTTCCATCTTCAGACATAAAAAAATTTAAAAGATTCCCATCTTTTTTAATTTGAACAATTAAACCTGTATCTCCATTAAAGAGATTATTTTCATAGTCGTTTTCAAGAATAATAACAGGTTTTAATTCAAAATTATCTTTGTAATAATTTATAAAAATATCATTAATATTTTCTGTTCCTAAAAAACCTCTATTAGTGCAAACTAATAAAGCAAATTTAGAAATAACACTATCTTTTACTGCATTTAGTCTATCTAAGTTATCATTTAATAAGTTATCATTTAATATTGAATAATTAAAATTATTGCTATAATTTGAAACAATAAAATCTATAAGTTTATATATAAAAGCTTCATTTTTAGCTTCTAAAAAATATATACCATTTTCAAAATCTTCAATTGTAAAACCTTTGTTAATATCTTTCAAAGGTAAAAATCTTATTTTTTTAAAAATATTTTCTAAATGTTTTTCTTTTTCACTATTAAATAAGAAATTTAAATCATTACTTTTTTCTTTTAACTTGGTATCATTAAATTTTAATATATCTTCAGAAATATTTTTAATAGAATCAACAAATCTAAATTGTCCTTCTAAATTTACTTTAAAAACATTCTTACTTTCAATAATATCTCCAAATACATTCCCACAATCTACAGAAGGAAGTTGATCTTTATCTCCAAGAATAACAAGCTTTGTCAATTCAGAAATAGCCTGAATAAGAGAAGAAAAAAGGTATAGATCGATCATCGAAGCTTCATCAACTATTATTAGGTCTGCCTTTAATTTACAATCTTTATTAAAATTAAAAGATCCTTTCTCTGAATTAAATCCTAAAAGTTTATGAATCGAAGTTCCAGAAACAAAATTTGAATTATTATATATATTGTTTTCTTCTAAGATTTTTCTTACCCTATAATCTAATAAGTTCCATATTCTTAAAGACAAAACATTAGCTCCCTTACCTGTCGGAGCACAAATAAAAATTTCTGGAATTCTTCCATGATCATTGTAATATTTTATAAAATAAAAATTAAATATTTTAGATGCCAAAGTTGTTTTTCCACTGCCAGGTTTCCCTGTTATTAATACAAAACTATTCTCAATTATTTGATCAATTATATTATTTATATTTTTTTCATCCCTTTGTAAATTAATATATATTTGGTTATCTTTATTCCTTCTTACTCTTTTTTTAATGCTTTCTTTAATTTCATTTTCATTAACATAGTCCCCACATCTATAAAAAAGAAACTTTTTTTCCCCCTCATAATTTAGTTTTTTTAATATAAATGGAGTTATTTTATCTAAACTTTTCTGTTCTTCATCCACATATGTTACAAAGTCAGATAATAGATTTTTAAAATAATTATTATTAAAAAAATAATTTAAAAAATCTGGATAATTTGATAGGTCAATACAAGTTGAACCATTGTAGATATTTATCAAAAGATTTCCTACAACATTAACAAAACTATTAATAAGTCTTAAATCAATATAATTTGAAAAATTTTCTTTTTCGTATTTATTGATAATTTCCTCACAAATATCAGAAATAATTAACTCTTGAAATTTATAAGGAAATTCTAAATTAATAAATTTACAAATATCAAAATAATTTTTCATAATAAAATTTAGTCTTTATATTTATTATCTTACCCTACTTATAGAAATATATGTTCCTATTTAATTATTATGGAGAAATAATTAATTAAATACATTTTCAATATCTTCAACAAAATTATATAATCTTTCAAAGTTAGGATTTAAAAAAACTACACCATTTCTCCTTTTCTCTACCTCTCTTGTATAAATGTAAAAAATACCTCCAAAATAATTATTATATATTTCAAAAAATTTTTCCCTATTTAATTTTAAATCCTGAAATGAAAATATATATATATTATTTAATGATAAAATATATTTAAAAAAAGAAAATTCATATATTTTTGCTTGGAGAAAATAGTTTTCTTCAAAATGTTTATTAATATCTATGCCCTCAACAATGTTTGTTTTCCAATCTGCTATAAAATATTTTAATTTGCCATTTATATTTACCCTAAAAATTAAATCAATAAACCCACTTATAAAACCATTCTTTATTTTAAAATAAAATTCAAGCTCATTAACTCGATCCATTTTTTTAATATTCTTAATATAAAAATTTGGTTCCAATATTTTTAAATTTAAAACAGATTTTATCATTGACTTAGTATTTTCTTGAAATATTTTCTGTTGTTCATATTTATAGTCACTAAAGTATTTACTAATCTTCAATGATATTATATTTTCAAGTTCTTTATTATTTATTTTATCATCATAATCAACATCATAATCTATCTCCTCCATTAGTTCATGAAACATGGATCCAGTTTTCTCACCTTTTGGTAACAGATTTGTTTCTTCTAAATTAAAATCTTTAATATAAATTTCATCATTAAGTTCTTTTAGTATTTTGTCAATATTGTATATGTTTTTATTCTTTTCTTTTTCATGAAGACTAGAAAAAGAAGTTAGTCTTAGACTTTTCCTATTTAGTTCCAAAATATAGTTTCTATAGTTTTCTAAACTAAAATCTATAGAAACATAATTTTCTTGAATTTTATTATCAAATTTATTGTAAGGAGATTTATCTTCAAAAATTAAAGAATTTTCTATATTTTCTGATCTACAAGGAATAAAAGCCCCTTCTAAATTTTTATCAAATAAAATGTCTAAAGTCCCAAGATATTCTGAAAAACTCATTTTTGCTTTTTTTTCTTCAATATCTTTAATTGATTTATTATTTTTCAATGGATCAAAAAATATGGGAATATAGGCAAGAAAAATAGCCCTTGTGATAGCTACATAATGAAGTCTTCTATACTCTTCATATAATAATTTATTAAGATACATTTCTTTATTTTCTTTTAATATTTTATACTCTATAACAACATTTCCATTTTTATAATAAAAAGGATAATTTTTTTTATTATTTATTTTCTTAATTGCCCCAAAATCAAAGACAATTGGAAACTCAAGACCCTTTGAAGCATGTATAGTTAAAATATTTATCTTATCCTCTTCTGAATAGTTTCTAAAAAGATCTTCTTCAATTTCACTTTCTTTGCTTTTAAAAATCATAGCTAAGAATTTATTTTTTAGAGAAAAGATATCTAGATTTTCACTATAAGCTATCTTCTCTATATTTTCAATTATATGCCTATAGTTGATAATTATATTTTTTGCCCTTTTGCTTCCATACTTTCTAACTATGTTTTTTTCAACATCCATTAATTTAAAAATACGGGATAAAAAGTTCCATTGTAAAAAAATTTTATCCAGTTTTTTAACTTCATCAATAAACTTTAATAAATTTTCATTTTCATTAATTATTTCTTCAATATTAATATTTTCAACATCATCTATAAAAAAAAGATCAGAAAGTATAATTTTTTTTAGTTTTTCAATATTATCTGGCTCTGATATATAATCTATTAAAAAGTAAATATTAATACTCTCAACACTCTGATATAGAAGATTTTTCTTATAAAAAGTAGAATCTATTCCAAACTTATCATAAAGATAGTTTTGTATTTTTATTGCATCTTTTCTTGAAGATACAAGTATAGCTATTTCTGATGGTTTAATATATCTGTAATCCTTTTCATTTTCTCTTTTTATTAAATATTTGCCTCTTTTTGTTATTCTTATAATTTCTTCTCCAATAAAATCTAAAAATAACTTCGTTTTATCAATACTTGTAATCTTATCTATTGCTCCTGCACCTTCATTATTAATCTTTTCTATTTTAACAAAATTTACTCCAAAATATTTCTCTTTATTATTAGATGTTTTAATAGAAAAATCATAAATTTTAGCTTTAATGCCCTTTTTTATTCGATACTATTCTATATTTAAATCATTTTTACTAAAACTAATATTTTTTTCTTTTTCATTCTTAATATTTAAATTAAAATAATCAGAAGACGAAAATATTTTATTACAAACATCTATGAATTCTGCAGTAGATCTAAAATTTTCATCTAATTTATATATTTTACCATTCTTTGCTATCTCATTTTTAGCTTTAAAATATGTATTTAAATCAGCATTTCTAAAAAAATAGATAGATTGTTTTGGATCACCTATTAAAATAACCCTATTATTATTTTCTGAACTAATAAAAATTTTTCTAAAAATTTCCCATTGTATTGGATCTGTATCCTGAAATTCATCGATAAATACGTACTTAAATTTATTTCTTAACTTATCTATTAATATACTAGAATTATTAATAGCATTAAATACATAATGAATCATATCATTAAAAGATAATTTTGAACATTTTTTCTTATATTCTAATGATAGTTGAAAAACATTTATACTAATATAATTGACGAGTGAGTTTAATATATCTGTATATAAAAAGTAAAAAAACAAAAAGATTTTGTTCTGAAGATACCTTGGAAAACTATCTTTTACTTTAAATTCTAAAATAGAAAAAAAATCATGAATATTTATATCTCTTTCTATAGCTTCAATTCTAGATATTAAGTCAACAATATTTTTTTTTATATTTCCCAAGTTTTGATTATTTGAAAAACTCCCATCATCATCTTGTAACATTGGATAAATTTCCTCTATATAGTTATTAATTTTATTAATAATATCATTAAATTTATCTTTTAATTCTAAAACAAATTCATTAAAATTATATAAGATTGTATATTCTCTATCTTGATTATTTTGCTTTAAATCAGCAAAAAACTCTTTTATTTTATTGAATATTATCTTTATTAAATCAATTTTATTACCTATATCCTTTAATAGTTCATATTTCTCATCACTATTTTCAAATATATATTTTCTAAATTTATATGGGAAAATATAGGATATATTATAAATATAATTTAAAATTTTGTATATTTTTTTTTCTGTGCTTGAGTCAACAATCAAATTATTATTTTCAAAAGTACACTGTCCAAAAGATAAAAAAGAAAAAATATCTTCTGCAAAATTGACCACTAATTTTTTATCAGAATTATTTAATATTTTACCTATATCTTCGAATAAACCTTTTCTTAAATATGAAAAAAAAGAATTTTTAATAATTTCAGAATCATCTATAATTTCATTTGTAAAATTTAACCCTATTTCAAAAGCATAATTGCTAATAAGGTAATTACAGAATCCATGAATAGTATTAATTAAAAACTTATTTATATTATTTAAAGCATTATTAATAAGTTTCTTTTTTCTTAATAAAATTTCTTTTTCAAAATCAATATTATTACGAATTTCTTCATCTATCTCTTTTAACTTTAATGATAAATCATTATAAATTCTTTCTTTTATTTCACCAGCTGCCTTTTCAGTAAAGGTAACAATAATTATTTCTTCTGGCAAAGCATGAGCATTTTCAATCAAGTTTGCCACAAGCTTTACAATAGTATAAGTTTTACCAGTTCCAGCCGATGCTTCTATTAGAACATTTTTTGACAAGATATCTTCACTTATTTTATCAATCATAGCTTCAATATAAAATAAATTTATATAAAAAATTTAATATAAATTTATAACCTATAAATAAAATAAACTTTAATAATAAATTAACTTTTAAAATTAAATACTAAGTTCTATTATTTTATCAATAGTATCAAATATTCTCAAATATCTATTTTTTAATTTCTCAAAATCAAGCCCATCTTTTGAATTTTTTAGCAGTAAACTTTCTATTTCCAGAAAATACCCCTCATTTATTTCATCAAATTCTTCAAAGTCATAATCTATTTTTTCTTTATAAATATTTAGTATCTCTTCTATATTAATTTTATTTGAATCTTGAGGGTTATAACTATCTAATACATTATTAAACAAAACATTAAAATTAATTTCATAAATTTCAGAATTTTTTATATCATTTAGAAAACTAATTAATAATCCATTTTCTTTATTTTCAAAATAATCTAAAATTTTATTTTTATTAAAAATAAAAGCTTGTAAACAAACAATCTTATCTTTGTTAACTAAACTATTTGAATTATTTATAAAAAAATAATAAATTGATATTTCATTCTTATCAAATACCTTAAAAAGTAGATAAGCATAAAAAATATTTTTAATAAAACTTTTCAAATAGAATAAATTTTTTTTCAAATTTTTAAAAACTTTAAGCTCAAAGTATAAATTTTCTTTTGTAAAAGGGAACTTGCTATTAATAAAATCAAAGAAAATAATAATTTTTTTTAATTCTTTTTCTATAATTAAAAAATTTTGAACTTTTCCCTTAATATAAATATCTTCAAAAACAATAGGATTATATCTATACTTAAAATCTGGGTCTAGGTTGTCTATAATAAACTCCTTAACTAGCTCAAATCTATCAAATTTTAAGTTATACTGATAATTATTAGACTTATTTAATTCACTATCAATTAATATTAATTTATTAAATAAATCAAAATTTATAAAAGAATAAAAGTTTATAAAGATTTTCTTTAATAAATATCTTAGTTTTTTATAAATAAAGTTTCTAAAGAAGTTATTAGGTAATTTAAAATTAAAATTTCCACTTTCTATTTTTTCTTTTATATAAAGGAAGAATTCATCAAAATATCTTTTTTCAAAATTTTTATAAAAATCAAATTTAAAAATATATAAATCTTCTATTATTGATTTATTAAAATCATTTTTACTTTTTTTATTTTTTATAAAATAAAATAGTTCGACAAAAATTAATTTTTCCATTTCCTCAAAAGAATATCTATCTTCATAAAAAGGCTCAATATCATCATCTATTAATTCTATTGGTTTTTCTACATTTATATTATAGATATTTTTCAATAAAACTCTTTTTGGATTTAAAATGTAATTAAATAGATCATTTAAATAAAATTCTTTTCTGGATAAACCATATCCTTCTATATTAAATAAATCATTATTTTTCTCTTCTATTGATTCTTTTATTAATTCTTCTTTTAATTTAATATTTTCTTCTAAAACTAAATAAAAAATATCAGTATAATTTTTTAAAATAAAATCTTTATAATTTTTTTCTTCAATATATTTTGCATAATTTTCATCTATTAAAAATGGAACCTCAAATAAAATAAATTTGTCTATAATAATATTCTCTTCTAAATAACTTATAAAATCTTTTAAAACATTTGATGGATATAAAATTCTATCTCTTTCTAAATCTTTTGAAACATATGAAAGATATATTTTATTTATACACAAAAAAAAAGTTTCTATAAAATTATAATTATCAATTTCTTCTTTTAACATATAATTATTATTATATATTCTTAAATCAAAAATGTCGTTTATAAAAATTGAAGGATATATATCTTCATTTAAGCCAATAAGATAAATTATTTTAAAAGGAAGAGGTCTCATAGGATTTATTTGAGAGATTGTTACTCCATCTATAATATAATTTCCTTTTATAACTTCTATTTTTTGATATTCACTCTTTATAATTTTTTTTATAAGATCTACATTAATAGATTTATCTAATATATTTCCATAATTTTTAAATTCTATAAGAATATTTTCAAAACTACTCTTTATTTGTTTCTCAATACCCTCATCTTCATTAAAATCAAAAAAATTTTCATTTAGTTTTTTAAATATATTTACCCAATCTTCAAAGGATATTGCTTCCCTGGCTTCTTTAAGCAATCTAAACAGAGATTCAAAAAAAGTATTAAATTTTTCAAAAATTTCTGGATTTTTTAGAAAGTAAACTATATAAGGAGGATATTTTTCAAAATAGCCTGAAATCTTATAACTATTAGGAGATATTAAATTGTATAAATAACCACTTCTAATTCTTTTCAATCCATAACTCCATGTAAATAAAAGATCTTCAAAATATGAATATTTCCTTTTATCTTCTATATCATATGAATAAAAAATATCTAAAGATTTGATAACTTTTATTATATTTACAATATCATTATATGTGAATTTATATTTGTTCATCACAATAGGATTTATTAAGAATTCGATTATTTCATTTCTTCTTAAATCAGATTCAATTAAATTTAAAAAACTAATTATAGCCTTGTAAAAATTACTTTCAGAATCAGCTTTTAAATCACTAATATTATATTTTATAAGTCCATAATAATCAAAAACATTTTTTATTTCATAAATATATGACTTAATATCAGTGACAAGGATAGCTATTTCATTTAAGTTTAAATCTTTATCATTTATTAAATTATAAATTATACTATTATAAACAGTTTCTATTTCTCTTTTTTTTGAATGAGCACAAAAAATTTGAATAGAATTATCCTGCTCTATTTTTGAAAATTTTTCAATATTTAATTCTCCTAAAATAGATAATTTAAAATAATCCAATAAACTATTTTTTTTTAATTGACTGTATTTGAAAGCAATCTCAACCTTTTCTTTATTATTAGAAAAAATTGAAAATTGATTTCTAAGATTTTTATAAAAACTCAAAAAATATTTTTTAATAAACTCTTTGCTATCACTATAAATTGAAAAATACTTTTTAAAAACTTTATCAAACTGGGTAAGAGTAACATTTGATTCTTCTAATAGCTTTTCCTCAAAGTTTTTTTCTAAAGTTTTTTCATTATGATAATCAACAAAACTCTGATAAAGACTAAAATACGAAGGATAAAAAAGTGAATAAAATTTTACATTTATAAAATTTGAAATAAATAATAAAAAATCAGTATGAAATTCTGAAATATGTGAAAATCCGAAATAAAAAACCGGATCATATTCTAAAATACTTATCCCTAAATTTTGAGAAATAGAATTTTCATTTTTTATAAATTTATCAAAATAATTTTTTGCTATTTTATAAAGATCATAAAAAAAGCAATAAGATATCTCTTCTTTGTTAAATTTTTCTTTAAAAATAATATTTAATTCATCAAATACTTTTTTATAAATTGCTTCTATTTCTCTTACTATATAATTTTTACTACTTATTTTATCAAATAAAAACTCTTTTTTTTCCCACCATTTAATAAGGTCTGGAAAATGGTAAAAATATTCTTTTAAATAAAAAGCTAATTTTTCAGCAATATCCCATATATAATAAAACTTATTTTTATCATTGGCATAGTTTTTTATAATTTTGAAATTTTCATCATCATATTTTTCTAATATAATATTTAATATAAAAAGGGATAAATAAATAAAATTATTTGAATAATTCAATACTTTAATATTTCTAGAAATTTTAATATCTTCTTTTTTATTTAATTTTTTTATATTATTTTTTTCCTCTATTCCTTTTATTAATAACATTAAAAAATTAAATATAAACTCTTCAAAACGAAAAAAATCTATAAATGTACTTATTCCTATATCTTGACTCAACTTTATTTGAATATATTTCTTTAAATTTCTATTTGGAACTACTAACTTAATTCTATTTAGTATATCTTTTTTATTATAGTTTTTTATATCATTTTTAAGTTGATCTATTAAATCATTAATATCGTTTGAAAATATTAATTTTAAACCCATTTACTTAATTTATCTTTTCTTTTAAAATTCTTTCTCTTTCACTTTTTTCAAATTTTTCAATAGAATATCTTAAGCATGTTCTATGAATATAATTATAATTATTCTTTATAAATTCTAATAACCTCACTTTATCAATTTTTCCTATTTCTCTTAAAATCCACCCACAAGCTTTATGTATGAGATCATGATCATGGTTTAATAATATGGAACAAATTTTAATTGGTAAATTGATTTCTCTCTTTTTAATAAAATATAATGTTGAAACTATTGCAATTCTATTTTCCCATAAATTTGAAGACTTTGCAAGATTAAATAAGATATTTTCATATTCTAAATTTTTATTTATAAAGTAATAATTATACAAAAAATTTCCTACTATATTTGGAGCAGATAAATCAACTAAATCCCAATTGTTAATAAAATTAAGATTTCTAAAATAAACATTAAAGATCTCTTTTTGATAAATTTCAAGTTTTTTAGTAATTTCACTAATATTATTTTTTTTTAAAAAATCATTTTTTTCTTTTTCAATTTTATTATATTTCATAACAAGAAGAATAAGAGCAAGCATTCTTACTTCATGAAATCTATCTTTTAATAATTCCTCTTCAATAAAAAAAACATCGACTTTATTTAATATTTCTTTCGCAACTTTTCTTATATATGGAACAGTTACACCCAAAAAATAATCTCCATAACCATATCCACCTTGATAAACTTTAAAGAATTTATAATAAAATAATTTTTTTTCTTCTTTTGAATAAGTTTTTAATTTTTCAATTATAAAATCTTTATTAATGCTTTGAGAATTGTTTCTTAACACCTTTTTACCCAAGCATTTTAATTTTTTCTTTAATAGACTTTATTTTTAAAAGATACTCTTCTCTTTTTTCTTTTTCTTTTTCAATAGCTTCAATTTTTGCTTTACTTAAGTATTCTTTATTATTAAGTTTACTTTCACTTTTTTGAAATTCTTTCTCAATTTTCTCAAGTTCTTCCATAAGTCTTCTTTTTTCTTTTTCATAATCAATAATTCCCTCAATCTTAATATGAACCTCATTATATATATTAACAGAAATTGCTGATTTATATGGAGGAAGAGAATCAATAATATTTATATTTTCAATTTTTGTTAAAAATTTTATAATATTCAATTCTCTATTTAATAATTCTTTTACTTTCTTATCCTTATCTTCAAGCTTAATCCATATTACTGACTCAGAAATAGGAATATTAAGTTCCTGTCTAACATTTCTAATCGATTTAACTGTTTCTTCTATTATTTTAAAACTAATTAAATCTTCTGAAAAATTTATATTAAAAATTGGTTCTGGATATTTTTCAAAAATAATAGAATCTTTTGAAGAATTTATAAAAGAATATATCTCTTCAGAAACAAAAGGCATTATCGGATGAATAATTTTTATTATTTCGTTTAGTAAATAATAAAGTATTTTTGTTTTAAAGATTGAAGTTTCATTTTTCATATTTAAATAAAATTTAGATATCTCAATGTACCAATCACAAAAATCATTCCATACAAATTTATAAATCTCTGAAGAGATGAAATTAAATTTATAATTATTAAAATAATTTTTAAGTTTTTCTTTTAATGAATTTAATTCTTCTAATATCCACTTGTCATAGATATCTAGCTTATCTATCTCTTTATAAGGATTAAAATTATTTTTATCTATCAATATCTCATTATTATATTTTTTAAAATAACTAAAACAAAACTTAAAAGCATTCCATATTTTATTAACGAAATTACGACCCATCTCAAATTTAATGGGATCTAAGTTTATATCTTGTCCCTCAGAACATAGATAAACTAAAGTAAACCTTACTGCATCAGCACCATATTTTTCAACCATTTCAAGAGGATCTATTCCATTACCAAGTGATTTTGACATCTTTCTTCCGTACTTATCTCTTATAAGCCCTGTTAAATAAATATGTTTAAACGGGATATCATCCAAAAATTCTAATGAAGCCATTATCATTCTAGAAACCCAAAAAAACAATATATCATACCCTGAGATAAGTAAATCTGAAGGAAAAAATTTTTTTAACTCTTTTGTTTCTCTATTAGGCCATCCAAGGGTTGCAAAGGGCCATAACCAAGAAGAAAACCATGTATCTAAAACATCTTCATCCTGTTTTAAATTTATTGAATTACAATATTGACATTTTTGTGGATTTTCAATAGAAACAAACATTTTATTACAGCTTTCACAATAATAAACTGGAATTCGATGTCCCCACCATAGTTGTCTTGATATACACCAGTCTTTTATATTTGTAAGCCAATCAAAATAAATTTTCTCCCATCTTTCAGGATATATTTTTATTTGTCCATTTTTAACAACATCTATAGCTTTCTCAGCCATAGGCTTCATTTTTACAAACCATTGATCTGAAAGATATGGTTCTATTATAGTATCACACCTACTACATATACCTGCTGAATGCTTATAAGGTTCAATTTTAAGCAAATAACCTTTTCTTTCCAGTTCTTCAACAATTTTTTTTCTTGCTTCTTCCCTTGACAAATATTTAAAACTTTCAGGTACATTATCATTCATATTCCCTTTCGAATCAATAACTACTATAAATTCAAGATTATGTTTTTTTGCTATTTCAAAATCTACAGGATCATGAGCAGGTGTGACTTTAACAGCACCTGTTCCAAAACTTTTATCAACAAGCTCATCTTTTATTATTTCTATTTCTCTTTCAACAATAGGCAAAATAACCTTTTTACCTACTAAATTTGAATATCTATCATCTTGAGGATTAACTACAACTGCAGTATCTCCCAACATTGTTTCAGGTCTTGTGGTTGCAACAACTATAAAATCAATGTATTCAACCCCTTCCTTTACCAATTTCTCATAATTTGTAAAGAATTTACTATTATTTTCTTTTTTAATAGGATACTTAATGAACCATAAATTAGTTTCCCTTTCTATATATTCAACCTCTTCATTAGATATGGCTGTATGGCATCTTGGACACCAATTAACAATATATTTGCCTTTATAAATGTAACCTTTATCATATAAAATTTTAAATGCTGTTAAAACAGCTTTATAATAATCTGGATCAAGTGTAAATACCTCTTTTGTCCAATCAACAAAATCTCCAAGTTTCTTTTTTTGATTTGAAATAGTATTTCTATTTTTTTCAACAAATTTCCAGACCTCTTCAAGAAATTTTTCTCTTCCTAGATCATCTCTTTTTATACCAATCTTTAGTAATTCTTTTTCAACTACATTTTGGGTAGCAATACCAGCATGATCTTTACCAGGAATCCAGAATGATTCATAACCATTCATTTTCTTGTATCTTATTAAAGTATCCTGCAATGTATCCTGCAATCCGTGCCCCATATGTAAAACACCTGTGACATTAGGAGGAGGCATAGGAATAACATAGCTTTCTTTCTGTGAATCTACATCTACTGAAAAAATTTTTTTTTCTTCCCAATTCTTATAAATTTCAATTTCTCTTTTATTATAATCAAAGTATTTTTCTGGTTCTTTTGAAAAAGTCATACGCTCCCCTAAAATTTCTCTATATTTAACTATTTTTTATCAAGACATATATATTATAGTTAAGTAATGTTTTAATATGAATTGCCAAAACTACTAAAATTGAAAATATAAAAAAATAAAGAATGGACAAAATTTTTATATTTCTAAATATATAAGTTATATACCCTCCTAAAATCAATAATAAATAAATAAATAGAATAAATGGCAAATTTAAAATAAAAATTTTAACATAATCTTTATAACATTTAGAAATAGAAAATGATAGAGCATTTTTTGCAATTTCATCTCTATCAATAATAAAAAAATTACAAAAATTAAATAAAATAGAATAAAGAGGGTATAATATTAAAACGATATTTATACCTAATAAATAAAAAAATGGAACAAAATTACCAGATTTAAGTAACTTTATGGTTTGTGGAAAAATAAGAAAAAAATTGTTTTCTATAATATTAAATTTTAACAATTTTAAAAGATTATTTAAAAGAAAAAAACCAAAAAATAATAAAGAATATTTAATAATTATACATATAGCTATGTCATTTGATTTGTTTAAATTAGATAATAAAACTGAAACGTCTATCCTATTATATTCTGATTGTTCTATAAAACCCGTTATATAAGAAGTGAAAGTCAACAAGAATATATAAAAATTAAAGATATACAAAAGAATAATAAAATTCGTATTAAAATATTGTTTAAAATAAAAAATTATTATTGAAACAAATAAAATAAATATTTTAATTAATAAAAATCTCAAATATTTTGGAATAAATATTTTTTTTATATCTTTTCTTAAATCACCCAAAACATAATTTATCATAAATTCCTCTCATAAAAGTATGTTTTTTTAGTATTCCTGAATATAAATATTCCTCTTATTTTTTATTTGAGACATAAAAACACCAAATATAATTAAGAATATTGAAACTATTTTAATTATTCCAAAATTTTCTTTTAATATAAAAAACGAAGAGATAGCCGTTACTATCGGGATAAAATTGGTAAAAATATTGGATCTATTTATACCTATTTCTCTTAATGAGATATTATAAAAAATAAAAGCTAAAGTTGATGGAAAAATTGACAAATATAATACATTTTTAATTAATTCATCTATTTTAAAAATCTCTAATCTTAAATTTTTAAGCTCAAATATTATAAATAGAGGTAAAAAGTAGATCGCTCCAAATAGATTTTGATAAGTAACTAAAGTAATAGGATTAACATTTTTTTTAAGTATTTTTTTTGCTGTAATAAGATATCCAATTGCAGATAAAACAGCTAAAAACAATAAAATTATTCCTTTTATTGAAATATTATTTTCACTTATTTTCTCTACTTTACTTAAAAATATAAGAAGAAACACACCAATAGTAGATATAAATAAACCAATAATGCCATAAAAAGTTAACCTTTCTTTCTCAAATATAAATGAGAAAATTGGGGTTAAAACAGGAATTGTAGCAATAATAATAGAACCTATTGTAGCAGAAACCAACATAAGCCCAAAACTTTCACATATAAAATATAAAAATGGTTCAAAAAAGGATAGTAACATAATAGAAAATAAAATACTTTTATCTTTAATTTTTTCAAATAAACCAAAAATACTACTAAATAAAAATAATAAAATAGAAGAAAAAAATAACCTTATAAAAACTAGTGTAAAAGGGCCAATATATTTAAAAACTATTTTTACCCAAACAAAAGACATTCCCCAAAAAATCATTGCTAAAGTAATCAAAATATATATTAAACCGAATTTATTTCTCATATTAAACCTTCTCTCTTTAATAAAGCTTCTTCATTAGGCTCTCTTCCCCTAAATTTTATATACAATTTCATAGGATCTTCACTATTTCCTTTAGATAAAATATTTTCCCTAAAAGAACTGGCAACTTCACTATTAAATATTCCTTTTTCTTTAAATAATTCAAATGCATCTGCTTCAATAACTTCAGCCCATTTATAAGAATAATAACCAGCAGAATAGCCTCCAGCAAAGATATGAGAAAAGGATGAAGATATACAACTCCCCTCTATTCTAGGGAATATATTTAATTTATCAGTGCATTTATACTCAAACTCTATTATATTAATATTAGTTTCTCCAAATCTATTAAAATGATAAGCCATATCAAGAAAACCAAAAGTTAATTGTCGTAAATTTAAAATACCACTTAAAAATTTTTTTGATTCCTTTAAACTATTCAATATTTCATCATTAATGAGTAACTTAGTTTTATAATGTTTTGCAAATAAGTTTAAACTTTCTTTTTCATAAACCCAATTTTCCATGATCTGAGAAGGTAATTCAACAAAATCCCAGAAAACATTTGGGCCACTCATAGATTGATATTTACAATTAGAAAGCAGCCCATGTAAAGCATGCCCAAATTCATGAAATAGAGTTCTTACATCATCTAATGATAAAAGTGATGGAGAAGTAGAAGTTGAAGGAGTTAAATTTCCACATATTGCAACATGTGGTCTTATGATTTTACCTCTATAATATCCCTGGCCAAGATATTCAGTCATCCAAGCACCTGATACCTTAGTATCCCTTGGAAACAAATCCATATAAAGAATACCAAGATAAGAACCATCTTTATCAAGAACTTTAAATGTTTTAACATCATTATGATAAATTGGAATATCTTTTACTTCAATAAAATTAATATTATAAAGTTTATTTGCTACTTTAAATAAACCATCAATAACATCTTCTAATTTAAAATATTCTCTTAATTTTTCTGTGTCAATATTAAACAATTCTTTCCTTAATTTCTCTCCATAATATCTCCAATCATAAATCTGTAAACTGTCTATATTATCTATTCTTTTAGCATACTCTTCAAGTTGCATCTTTTCCTCTAATGCTTTCTTATAAGAATATTTATAAAGTTTTTCTAAGAATTCCATAACCTTATTTGGATTATTTGCCATTCTCATCTCAAGTACAAAATCAGCATGAGTATTGTAACCTAGTATTTGGGCTCTTTTCTCTCTTAATTTAACTATTTTATTGATTATTTCTAAATTAGAAAATTCACCTGAAGTAGCTCTTTTAGAATATGCTTCATTTATAATTTTTCTTAAATTTCTATTTTGACAGTATTGTAATATAGCCATTAAAATTGGTGGTTGTAAATTTAAAAGATAGCCTTTATTTTTACCTTTTTTTATAGCATTCTCTTTTAATATTTCTTTAATATTTTCTGGAATTCCTTTAATTTCATTTTCATCCTCTACATAATATTCAAAACTATTGGTGCTATTTAATAAATTTTGATCAAATTTAGGATCAAGTTTAGATAGCTCTTCATCAATTTCTCTCAATATTTTTTTATCACTATCTGATAACAAAGCACCGTTTCTTATGAAATTTTTGTAAGTGATATCAAGAAATCTATTTTGTTCTACATCCAATTTACTTCTATCTTCATTCTTATATACATACTCAACTTTTTTAAATAAATCAGGGTCTAACATAACATCATTTTCGAATTTTGTTAACAATGGATAAATTTCCTGAGCTAAATCTTTAAACTTATTGTCAGATTCTGCTTGTAAAAGATTTGAAAACAAAGCAGAAACTCTTTTAACTTCTAAAGTACTAAACTCTAATTTCTCAATAACATTAAAAAAATCAGGTTTTTCTTTATTTTTATTTATATTCTCTATTTCTTTTTTGGCTTCTTCTATAGTTTCTTCTATTGCAGGCAAAAAATGTTCAGATTTTATTTTATCAAACTCATAATAATATTCTGTATTTGACTGTGAAAAATTTAAAATAGGATTATTACTTTTCATAAACACCTCTATTTCATGGTTATTTTTTTATAAAATTTTAATTTAGCAAAATCTTCATTTCCCTAATAAAGATTATACTATTATTTTTTTTTTATCAATACATTGTTTGAACTAATTTATTTCTTGAGGATAATTAAATAGATACTCTACTTTATTATTATTCAAAGAGAATACTGTTGTTAATAAATCATTTGTATTAAAAAAAAGATAAAGTTCGCTATTTAAACTTTTATCTTTAACCTTATATTCTTTTGATCTACTTTTTTCAATAATTTCTTTAATATTTTCTCTATTTAATGTTTTTCCTCTCTTAAAATTTTCACTTAAAAAATCATAAACTTCTTTTTCAAGATTTTCTTGGCTCAAAATTTGAAAATAATCTTCAAATAAATATTTGTATGGTTTTAATATAGGATAAGAGATCTTGTTTTTTATAAAATTTCTTTCAAAATTAATTGGTTGAACTATTAATCTCAAATTAAAAGGCCCTATTGATTTTCTTACAAGTTTTTCGCAATAAGCAAACTTACCTGAATACTCAACAATATCTTCAATATATTTTCTTATATAAGTACCAGATGAACATTTTACATAAATAACAGCTTTCTTTAACTTTTTATTATAATTTAAAAGTTTATTTTCATAAATAAATATTTCTCTTTTTTTAAGTTCAAATTCTCTATTTTCTCTTGCAAGTTTATAAGCTCTTTGGCCATTAATTTTTACTGCTGAAAATTTATGAGGATATTGTTCTATTTTACCCCTGAATATATTTAAATTCTTTTCGATCTCATATCTATCAATTATTTCAGAATCTCCAATCTTAATGCCAGTAATATCACCTGTATTTCTCTTTTCTCCTAACTTTATTACAGTTATATATTCTTTTGGTAAATAATTAAATAAAAAGTTTAATTTACAAGCCTTACCACATAGAATTAAAAGAACTCCACAAGCAAAAGGATCTAAAGTACCTGTGTGGCCAAATTTAATTAAATTATTTTTAATTTTATTATTATTGTTGGCATAAGATAAAATTTCAAATTTTATATATGATAAAAAATTTTTCTTTATTATATTCAAATATTGAGCACTAGAAAAACCAGAAGGTTTTATAATAGGCATTATCAAATAATCATCAAACATCAAGTAAATTTAAACCTAAAAATCTTTTAATAAGATAAATTATTTTTCTTTTTTAATTACCTTTTCTATTAATTCATCAACTCTATTTGCTCTATCTTCTTCATAATCAAATTTAAAAATAATATCAGGGCAATATTTTAAATTTATTTCATCAGCTATTCTTTTTCTTAAAAAAGATTTTAATCTCTCAAGTTCTTTTAAAATTTTATCAATTATTTTTTCATCTCTATTTTTAGCTATAAAAAATATCTTAGCAACCTTCAAATCTTTTGAAACTTCAACATTTGTAATAACTACATTATCTTTTATAATTTTGTTATAAATTTCATCAAAAAAAAGATTACATATTAGTTTATATATAGACC
This sequence comes from Spirochaetota bacterium, assembly GCA_026415295.1. Taxonomy (NCBI): domain Bacteria; kingdom Pseudomonadati; phylum Spirochaetota; species Spirochaetota bacterium. The sequence goes on from JAOAHJ010000039.1 coordinate 111,685, forward strand.
TTCCAACTCTAATATTCCTATCTGGAATCATACTCTTTATCTCTTTTAATTTTTATTAATTTAATTTAAGTTGTAAATATGTTACTTTTATATAATAACCCAACCTGAAAAAAATTTTTATTTAGTTTTATATTCTATTCTTTTTTTTCTTTATCTTGTAATTCTTCTGTTTCTTCTCTTTTTAATTCTTCAAAGGAAATTGCTTCCTCAATGTTTTGATATACTTCGATTATATCACCAACATTAATATCATTAAAATTTTCAATTGATATACCACATTCAAAACCTTGTTTAACTTCTTTAACTGGATCTTTAAATCTAAAAAGGGAAGCAATTTTACTTTCATATATTTTTACATGATCTCTATAGATTCTGCATAGTGCCCCTCTAACAACTTTACCTTTTGTTACATATGATCCAGCAACAGTTCCAACATTTGGAACTTTAAATAATTGCCTTACCTCGATTTCACCTATTATTTCTTCTTTGATTTTTGGAGCAGCTAAACCAGAAATTGCAGATTTTATATCTTCAATAGCATCATAAATAATATTATATCTTCTAATTTCAACTCCTTCACTTTCTGCTAATTTAAGTGCTTCAGGAGTAGGTTTAGTATTAAAACCAATGATAATTGCTTTTGATGCTATAGCAAGATTTACATCACTTTCTTTTATAGCTCCAACAGATTTCTGAATTACTTTTACTTTTACTTCTTTAACTGACAATTTTTCCAATGCATTTGAAAGAGCTTCAACCATGCCATTAACATCAGCATTTAAAATTATTTTTAATTCTTTAACTTCAGAACTATCCATCTGTTTCAAAATTGAATCAAGAGAAAGCGAAGATTTTTTAGATTTCTTTAAAACCTCATACTCTTTTCTTTTTTTAGAAATTTCTTTAACCAAATCTTCGTTATCAACAATATTAAATTCATCACCAGGTTCAGGTAAACCTTCAAAACCTATTATCTCAACAGCATCACCAGGATAAGCTATTTTTAAGCTTTTCCCTTTATCATCAATCATTGACCTAACTTTACCATACTCTTTACCACTAACAAAAAATTGTTTAAGTTTTACAACTCCATCTTTTAAAATAACTGTTGCAATAACTCCTCTACCTTTATCAATTCTTGATTCTAGAATATAACCACTTCCCCATTTTTCTGTATAAAAATCTGCTTTCAAGTTAAGAGAATCTGCTAAAAGCAAGATTCCTTCTAAAAGATCATCAACTCCTATTCCTTTTAATGCTGATATATTAAAAAATAGAGTATCTCCTCCCCATTCTTGAGGGATTAAATTGAATTCAGCAAGCTCTCCTTTTACTTTATCTGGATTAGCATTGTGTTTATCAATCTTATTTATTGCAACTATTATTGGGACATTTGCTTCTCTTGCATGATTTATAGCTTCTTTGGTCTGTGGCATTACACCATCATCAGCAGCAACAACTAGAATTACTATATCTGTAACTTTAGCACCCCTAGCTCTCATATTAGCAAAAGCTTCATGCCCTGGTGTATCTATAAAGACAATAGATTTTCCTTTAACATCAACCTTATAAGCACCTATTTTTTGTGTTATTCCACCAGCTTCAGTTGCAGTGATTTTGGATTTTCTAATATAGTCTAACAAAGATGTTTTACCATGATCAACATGCCCCATTATAGTAACTATAGGAGGTCTTATTCTGATATCTTGTTTACTCAAGTTTTGCTCAGGAATCTTTATCTCATCAGCAATTGAAGTTCTTATTACTTGTGTACCAAATTCTGAAACCACAATTTCAGCAGTTTCAGCGTCTATTATTTGATTTATTGTTACAAGTTTTCCCATTTCAAAAAATTTTTTTATAAGCATATTACTTTTAATGTTCATCTTTTTAGCTAATTCTGAAACTGTTATTGTTTCTGGGATTTCAATTTTAGATGGTATATTAAACTTAGTTTCTTCCTCTTTTTTCTTCAAACTTGCTGAAATTTTTTGATTAAAAATATTTTCATCTTCATAAGAAGATTGATATTCTACCTCTTTTTTCTTGCCTTTTTCTGTAAATTTTCTGGGAGGCTCTTTTCTCTCACCAATTTTAGTTGGCTGTGTAGAAGTTTGCTTATTGCTAAAACTAAACTCTTTTTTCTGTATATCTATTACTTTACTTTCTTTTTTCTTCTTAATAAATATCTTTTTCTTATGATCACCAAAACTCTTTTGTTCTTCTTTCTTTGTATCAATTTTATTGTCATAATCAGATTTTTTAAATTCTCTTGAAAATGTCAATTTTTTAGAAGGTTCTAAAGTTTTAGTTCCCTGTTGCGGTGTACCTTTAAAATTTTTTCCCTTATAAGAAGGTTCTTTAGCAGATTTACTTGAAATATTTGATTCCTGAGGTTCCTCTTTGATTTTTTTATAATCTGTTTTTGGAGAAAATTTATAAGTTTTAACTATCTCTTGCCCACTTTCATCTTTAATTTTTTCTTTTATATCTTCTTCTTTCTTTTCTAAATCTTCTAACTTAACTTTTCCCTCATCATCTTTAACATTATCTTCAATTAATTCAGCAGTAGATATTTTTTTGTCTTCTTCTAATTCTTGAGCAGTTTCTTCTTCTATCTCATCTTCTTTGGAGCTTAATGATGTTTTTACTACTTTTTTAATAATTTTCTTTTTTATTTTTATCTTTTTAATAGGCTTCTTTAATTCTTCATATTCTCTATCTATTATAGAAATAATTTCATCAACCAATCTATCTTCAGGATTCCAATTGTATTTAGAGAGAATTTCATTAATTTTTTCAATTGTAAAATTTTTTTCTTTAAGATATGTTATTATTTTTTTATTCATACATTCCTTTCAAACACTAATCATGTTTTATCATATTTTTTTGCAATTACAACAAATATAATTAATAATGTAAAGTGTTTTTTTCTTATTACTTTAATTTATTAACTTTACTATTTTAACTTTCATTATTCTTCAAACTCATATCCACAATAAGGACATTTCAAGGCATCTAAAGGAATTTCGTTATTACAATTTGGACATGTAGCAACTTCTTCCTCAACCTCTTCAACTTCCTGTATATCAACATTTTCTTTAATAAATTTATCTATTTTTAGAAATTCTTCTGTTGTTAATTTAGAAATATTTTGTAATCTATTTGTAGAGCTATAATCAATAAGTTTTTCAATAGTATCAATACCAGCAGATTTTAATTTATTTATTATTTCCTTACCAAGGAATTCAATAAATTCATCAATTGCTGCATCCTCTGAAACTTCTTCATATTCTTCTTGTTCAGTATCTTTTCTACTACCTTGAAAAATATTTTCAAATTGAATACTTTTTAAATGAGCATATTCTGATTTTTCAAACTCTTCTCTAGTTTTTATATCAATTTTCCATCCTGTAAGCTCCACTGCTAATTTAACATTTATGCCATCTCTACCTATTATATTGGCTTGAGATTCACTATCAGGAACTATTAAAATAGCTATTTTTTTATCTGCTGAAATTGTTAAAACTTCAAAATTTTTATTTTTGTCCATTAACCTTTCAAGATTTAATGAATTTTTAATCATTTCAGCAGGATCATCAGAATAAGGAATTACTTCAACAACTTCTCCTCCTAATTCTTTTCTGATATTTTGAATCCTATATCCTTTTATTCCAAGGCAAGCTCCTACTGGTTCTATTCCTTCTCTAACAGCTTTAACAAGTACTTTTGTTTTAAATCCTACCTCTCTTGCTATTTTTAATATTTTTACTTCACCATTTGCTATCTCAGGAACTTCAGCTTCAAAAAGTTTCATTATAAATTCTGGTTTTGTTCTAGTCAAATAAACTTCTACAGGTATTTCAGAACTATTAACTGTACCATCCCATTTTATCTTTTTATTTTTAACCTTTTCAATTTTATAAAGTAAAAATAGCTTAGTCTTGCCAACCTCTATATCTTCAGACCTTGATATATCATTATTAGTTATAATACATTCAAATTGTGAATCTTCAAGAGAAGCATATATAGCTTTTCCTGTTATTCTTAAAATTTTTGCATTTACAAGTTTATTTAGTTTCGAAGATAGATTTTCAGTTATTTTATTCAATGAATAAAATTTTATTTCCTCATCAAACTTTTTCTGTATTTCTTTAATAATATTCTTGGAAAAAGATTGATAATCTATAGGAACTTCCAAAACATCATTTTCAGATACACTACTATCTATCTTTTTTGCATCTTTTAGACTTATTTCTCTCAATAACAACTTTGGTTTTTTTGTAACAGTCTTTTTCACTAAAACGATAAGTTTTCCCTTTTTATCAATCTCAAGTCTTGCCTCAATATCATCAATTTTGTCTTGTTTTTTAGAATCTTTATCAAACTCATATTCTCCTGTTAAATCATTTTTTACCGCTTTATAAAGTTCTATTTTATATCCATATAAAATAGATTTTAAAAGTGAATTTTTAACAACTTCATCTGGTATTCCTTTACTTTTTGCTATATCACCTATTAATTCTGATACTTTAGATGTTTTCACAATACCTCCTTAAAATACAATGTTAAAATAAAAATATTTTTTTAATTAAAAAATATTTTTAATTTTCCTTATTACATAAAAAAATTTAAGTTAAAGTTCTACCTTCATTTTAATTATATTATCTTTATTAATATAAATAATTTGTTTCTTCCTTTTATCTTCAAATATCAAATTCTCACCCTCTTCACTTTTTAAGTTAAGAACTTTATTGATAATTTTTTCTTTCTCTTTATAACAAATATTAACCTTTTCACCTATAAAAAATCTCACTTCTGAATCTTTATTAATTTCCCATCCTATTCCGGGAGATTGAACAACAAGATCAAACTCTTCTGGAATAAAGGTTTTTAATCTTTTAGAAACAATTTCACAATCCCCAACAGTTATTCTTCCGTCTTCTTTAGCAATAGTAATTGTAAGTTTATGTTGTTTATATATATCAATTTTTAAAAGATAAATACCTTTAATAGGAAATTCATTTTCTATTCTTTTAATAAGTTCCATAAATTTTTATAAATTAATATTTTATAAAAATATTAAATGTTTTCAATACTAAATTATTTTTATTTTTAACTAATTTATTAAGATTATTATTATCATTTATCATAAAAATTTAAACAAAACTCAAAAACAAAATCCAAAATTTGAAAACAAAAATACTAAAAAAAATAAGAGACGCATAATGCGTCTCTTTATAAAAAAATATATTATAAATTTATTTTGTCAATCATTTTTTTTAATTTACATTATCTAATTTTATATTTTTATTTTGTAATTTTTAGTTAATTACATTTTTAATAATTTTTATTCAATAAATTTAATTGAAAATATTTTATTATACTCTAATTTTATTTTGAAGTCAATGTTTTAATTTATAAGGATATTAACATGGAAGTAGCAATTATTGGTAAAAAATTTAGTGGCAAAACTACTCTTTTTGAAATTTTAACAGGAAAAAATGTAGAATCATTTTCAAATAATATAAACGAAGGAATTTGTTTTGTAAATGATGAAAGAATTGATTATTTAGCTAAAATATTTGAACCAAAAAAGAAAACATATGCTCAATTTAAAGTTTTAGATATGCCAGGTGTTGATAAAGAAAAATTTTATTCTAGTTCAAATCTCTCGAATTTTAAGATATCTGAAGCTTTAATTTATGTAATAAGGACTTTTAATAATCCACAATTCCATATAGATTATGAAATAAATCCAGAAAAAGAAATTAATCAATTTGAAAGTGAATCAATTATTAATGATTTAGCTCAAATAGAAAGTAGAATAGATAAACTTCATATACAAATGAAAAAAAGGAAAAGCCCTGAAGATGAAAATGAACTAAAGCTATTATTAAAATTAAAAGAAAACCTTGAAAAAGAGATACCAATTAAAGCCTTAACTCTTAATCATGATGAAATAAAAATTATTAAAGGCTTTACATTTTTATCCCAAAAAAAAATTATTTATATATTAAATATTGATGAAAATGAAATTGAAATAAAAGATGAAATTTATAGTAAATATAATCTTCATAATTTAAAAGAAAAGTTTACCATTATACCAATATGTTGTAAAATAGAGAAAGAGTTACTTTATTTAAATGATGATGAAAAAAAAGAATTTATCAATTTATATAAACTTGAAAATCCAGCAAAAGAAAAAATAATTAAAGAGACATTTAATATTTTGGATCTAATCTGTTTTTTAACATATGGAAAGGATGAAGTTAAAGCATGGCCAATTAAGAAGAACACTTCTGCAAAAGTTGCAGCTGGTACAATTCATTCAGATATTGAAAAAGGATTTATAAAAGCTGAGGTTATACACTTCAATGATTTTATTAATGAAAATGGGAATTTAAACAAGATAAAAGAAAAAAATTTACTTAAAATGGAAGGAAAAGATTATATTGTTAAAGATGGGGATATGATAGTTTTTAAATTTAATATTTAAGAATACAATAATTAATGCTTAAATTATATAATTTTTAATATAAAAACCTAATTTCTAAAAATAAACTTTGAATTAAATTAAAAATCTATTTTTATAAGGTTTTTCTTAAGTTGATTTAAATTTTATTTAACCTATAATAATAATGAAAAAAATGAATTAAAACATTAAAATAAAAATTAAAGGGAAAAATATGCCTAAAAATTTAAGAAATAGACAAAAAAATATTGAAAATTTATTAAATAATGAAAATAATAGTCAAATAAATATTAATGAAAATAATAATTCCAACAATAATAAAGATCAAAATGATGGTAATTCAATAATTGACTCTTTTATAAACTTTTTTTCAAAATATACTGAAAAAGGATTAGAATATTCCAAAATTTTAGCATTAAAAACAGATATTTTTAATGAACAAAGAAAGATAAAAAAATTGATGGTTCAACTTGGAGAAATCTATTATGAATCATTTAAGATTCCAGAAATATTGAAGGAAAAAGAAGAAGAAATCAATATAATAATATCAGAAATAGATAAAAGAAAAATAGAAATAGAAAAACTTAAAAGGTGTATAAATAACATCAAAAAGAAATCAAATATAAGTGAAAGAGAATTGAATGAATTATTAAATCTAGTCCCCTCTAATAATCCTGATAACTTTGAAGAAGAATTCATAAATGTTGATTATATTAAAAAAAATAAAGACTTAACAAAGCTACTTAAAAAAATTAAAAAAGGCTACTCTTCATAATATTCAGCATATTGTTGTTCTGTTTCCCAAACTTTAACAGAATATAAGCTTTTATATTTTTTCTTTATTTTTTCAAAAATATAGAAAGCAATCATTTCAGATGTTGGATTATTTTTTTGGAAAAAATCTAGATTATTTAATAATTTATGATCTAACTCATTTAGTATATTCTTAAGATAAGTCTTCAATTCAGAAAAATCAATTAATATCTGGTTATCCTGTAAATTATTACTTTTTATTATAACTTCAACTTTATAATTATGCCCATGTATATTTTCACACTTTCCTTTATAATTTCTTAAAAAATGAGCTGAAGAAAATGTCCCAGAAACTGATACTTTAAACATTTTTCACCTCTAAATTTCTTTATAAATAAAAATTACTAATTTTGTATAAACATCAAGAATACTATTTAATGTCTAATTATTTAATATCTAATTATTCAATTATTTATTTAATATATATAAATAATAAATATTTCAATATGAAATATAAAACAATTTATTTACTTTACTTTTTATAACACTATATTATATTATTTTTCTTGTAAAGTATTTTTATAAATTTAAAAAAGATCGACAATTAACAAATATATAGGAGTAAATTTTATGAAGGAAAAAATTCTTGATTATTTCGATTATTATAAGATTGCAACATATATTCCTGAAGAATTTTTAGAAAAACTAATGGATAATGTTAACTCAAATAGTAGTATTCTCTATAAAAATTATGATTATGTTTTTTCTTATTATAAAGTTACAGGAACTTGGAGACCACTTGATGGAGCTAATCCTTATTTAGGAGAAAAAAATAAAATAGAAAAAGCAGAAGAAATTAAAATAGAGTTCCTTATTAAAAAGGATGACTTAGATAAAGTTATTAAAAAAATAAAAGAGATACATCCTTATGAACAACCAGCAATTGATGTTTATCCTGTATTACCTGGTTTTATTTTCTAATTTGACTTTTTATTAACTAGTTATATTTATTAGTTATTACATTGGTTTTTTAATATTACTAAATATGCTTTTATTTAAATATTGTTCTTTTATTACTTTAACTATTATTAAGTTTTTAATATTTTCTGACAATAAATAAACAATATTTAATTATTATTAATCTTGTTTTTTTTATTTATTTATGTATTATCTTTTAAAGAATTTTATTTAATTTAATTTTTTATATTAATTTAATTTTTAATTAAAACATTATTTTTATTATTAATAAATTATTATTTTATTATTTCAAGGAGATAATCATTTATGGATTTCAGCATTTTTGATTCTATAAAAGAAAAAATAATAATTGACACTGGGGAGAAATATTATTTAGAAAACTTTATTAAAGACTATGAAGTTACTTTAATATCTGATGAAAATATTAGCATTAAAGGTATTAATGTCATTGATGATAAAATGTTTTCATCTGAAATAATATTTAATGTTAGAAATAATAAAATAGAAAGTTCTATATGTACATGTGATGAAGAAGGTAATTTTTGTTCACATAGAGCTTCATTATTAATTAAATTAATATATGATAGTAAATCATTTATAGTTGAAAATAAATTCAATGTCGAGAAATTTAAAATATACTCAAGAAACATTGCTAAAGAAAGATTTATTAAAAAATTAAAAAAAATAAGTGAAAAATATTCAATAAAAGTTTTATTAATTCTTGAAGATAGAATAAATTCTGAAATTCGATTTAGAATAGATTTTTATCATGAAAATGAGAAAATTAACTTTTACACAGATATACCATATAGTGAAAAGTGGGATGAGCAAAGAAATTTTAATTATACTCTTTTCCCCTTAAAAGATAGACTTATAATAAAAACCATTACAGAATGGATTGGCCATATTCCTGAAGAAGAATTTAGTTTACCCAAAGAAAAAGTTGATCTTTTCATGAAAATTCTTTCAGACTTTCCTGAAATATATGATTATGAGTATGAGGAAAAGTTAACTTTTGATGTTAAATATTTTAAACCTAAAATAATTCTAAATTTAAAAGAAGATTTTTCTGAAATAAATATAGAAATCTTAGACAAAAACTTTAAGATATTTTCAGGGGAAATTTATCAATGGATAATTATTAATAATTGCATTTATCCTTTGAGAGTTAAACTCAATGAAAATATATGGGAAAATTTAATAAATGATAAGTTTATTTTATTAGGCAATGAAATCTCTACTTTCTATTATGAACTTTATCCTAAAATTAAAAATGCTTTTGACATTTCTTTAAAAGGAAATGTTGAGCTTGAAGAAGTTGAAAGTTATGAATACCTCTTTACCATCGACTACGATGGAAATATATTAATATATCCAAAAGTTTTTTCTGAAAAATATAAAATACCTCCTTTAGACATTCCATTTTCGAATCCCGAAGTACCATATATATCATTTTATAAAGACAATAAATATTATGTAATAAAAAGAAACCTTGTAAAAGAAAAAAAGATTCTATTCCTATTAAAAAAATACAATTTTATTATAGAAAATAATATTTTGAAGCAAAAAGATAAATTATATTATAAAAAATTTCTCGAAGAAGGACCAAATATTTTGAAAAAAGAAGCTGCTATTGAGTATACTGAAAGTTTTAAAAAAATTAATCTTGAAAAACTTTATATTTTCGCAAACATAAACTTTGAAGATTCTCCAGAACATCAAAACATAATTTTTATAAATGAAAAATATATTTTCTCAGATGGTACACCAGTTTCAAAAGATGCAATTGAAAAAATAATGGCTGGTAAAAGATTCGTTAATGTTGATGAAAATTTAACACTAGTTGAAAATTATGCTGAAATACAAGAACTATTAGCAACTATAAATTCTATAATTGAAATATTCAAAGATGATAATAAGAAAGAAGCAAAAAAAATTGTTTTTGTTTCTCAACTTTTCTATCTTTATGATGAAATTATTAATATTATAAAAAAATTCAATGCTGAGTCAAATATAAAAATATCGCTTTCACCAAACATTGAGAAAATGATCTATTTAAGGGAAATGATATTAAATGAAAAAGATATAACTGTTCTGAAAAAAACAATATCTATACCAGAAGAAGTCTCATCTATAATGAGAAATTATCAGAAGTATGGTTTTTACTGGTTTCATTTTTTAAAAGAGTTCCAATTTGGTGGAATACTTGCCGATGATATGGGGCTTGGAAAAACTTTACAAATTCTTGCTTTTATAAAATCCTTAAACACTCCTAAACCATCCTTAATAATTTGTCCTACATCTCTAATGCATAACTGGGAAAATGAAATAAAAAAGTTTTTTCCAACATTTAAAACAATAGTAATTAAAGGAAATATAAATGAAAGAAAAAGGGAAATTTCTCACATCAATAGATACGATCTTGTTATAACATCCTATTCATTAATAAGAAATGATATTGATTTATATGAGATATACGATTTTGAGGTTATAGTTCTTGATGAGGCAAATCATATTAAAAACCCAAATACTAAAATAAGTAATACGGTAAAAAAACTAAACTCTACATATCGATTTGTTTTAACAGGAACACCTATTGAAAATAATTTAAAAGAATTATGGTCAATATTTTCTTTTGTTTCACCACATTTACTTGGCAAGTTTAAACCTTTTAAAGAAAAATACATAGATGAATTCACAGAAGAAAAACTTGAAGAATTAAAACAGAAGATAGCTCCATTTATACTTAGAAGAATAAAATCTGAAGTATTAAAAGAACTACCTCCTAAGATTATCCAAACTCTTTTTGCTGATCTTACTCCAATTCAACAGAAATTATATCAAGAAGTACTTGAAAAAACTAGAGAATCTCTACTTGAAAAAATTAGAATAGATGGAATAAAAAAATCAAAAATTCATATTTTAACTGCATTACTTAAATTAAGACAAATTTCAAATCATCCATCTTTAATTAATCCTTCAATTGGAATTGGTGATGAAATCTCTGGTAAAATGGATCTATTAAAAGAATTATTAATAGAATTAACAGACTCTAATCATAAAATATTACTTTTCTCACAATTTACCAAAATGCTTGCTCTAATCCAACAAGAAGTCGAAATATTAGGAATTAAATATTCATACCTTGATGGCTCTCTCTCTGAAACTCAAAGAAAAAAGGAAATAGAAACTTTTAAAAATACAGATACCCCTCTTTTTCTTATAAGTCTAAAAGCTGGTGGTTATGGTCTAAACTTAACTGAAGCTGATACAGTTATACTTGTTGATCCTTGGTGGAATCCAATGGTTGAAATGCAAGCTATAGACAGATCCTATAGAATAGGACAAGTTAATTCTGTTAATGTATATAAGCTTATATCTTCAGGTACAATTGAAGAGAAAATAATAAATCTTCAGGAAAGAAAAAAAGCACTTTTTGATAATGTTATGAGTATTGATAATATATTTGCTTCTTTAAGTGAAGATGAAATAGAAGAGATGTTAAGTTAATAAATATTAAGCTAAATATTAAGTTACAGTTATATCAGAAACTTTCTCTCCATCATTTGTTTTTACAATTCTCGAACCCATTGTATTTCTTTTCTGAATATTTATATCATTAACCTTAATCTTAATGGTTTTTCCATCTGTTGTTGCTATTATAATTTCTGAATTATCGTCAACCGAAATTATTTTAACTATTTCGCCAGCTTTTTCTATATTTGAAAGTATACTTACACCTTTTCCACCCCTTTTTTGCAAAGGAAATTCTTCAAATTGTACTCTTTTTGCAAAACCATTGGAAGTGAGAATTAAAACCTTCTTGTTTTCTTCAACCTTAATTATTGATACAACATAATCATTTCCCTCCAATGTAACACCTTTAACACCAATTGATTCCCTACCTGTTTCTCGAACATCATCAACTTTAAATCTTATAGATTTCCCCTTCTTTGTAGATATTAAAACTTCATCAGTATTTTTACAAACTATAGAATCTACTATTTCATCTCCTTCTAATATTTTAGCATATTTAACACCATTTCTTCTTAAAGAACCACTTATTTCATTTAATTGAACTCTTTTTGTTATACCTTTTTTGGTAATAATAAGAATACTTTCATCTTTATTAAACTCTTTAATGACTTCAATATTTTTAACCTCTTCATCAGAATCTAAATCTATAAAATTAGAAATATGTTCTCCTTTTGAACTCATTGACCCCTCTGAAATATCATTTACTTTGATAGTATACAATTTGCCTTTATTAGTAAAAAAACAAATGTAATCAGTTGTTACTGCTTTTTGAATAAATTTAATCTCATCTTCATCATTTAAATTAATTCCTTTTTTACCTTTTCCTCCTTTATTTTGCAAATAAAAAGAATTTGCTTTTAATCTTTTTATAAATCCTATATTTGTAAATATAATAATAACTTCTTCAGGAATAATTTCAAATTTCAGATCTTCTTCCTCTGTGAGGGTAATTAGATCAGTTCTTCTTTTATCTCCAAAAAGAGTTTTAACCTCTTCAAGTTCCTTTATAATTTGAAGATTAATATTTTCTTCTGATGAAAGAATCTTCTCAATTCTTTCAATTTCAGTTTTAACTTCGCTATATTCTATTTTTATCTTTTCAACTTCAAGAGTAGTTAATCTTTGAAGTCTCATATCGAGAATTGCTTGAGCTTGTACATTTGATAAATCAAATTTTTCCATCAATTTTTGCTTAGCAAATTGAGCATCTTTGGATTTTTTAATAATATTAATTACTTCATCAATATTATTTAAGGCTACTATTAATCCTTCTAAAATATGCAATCTATCTTTTGCTTTTCTTAGAATAAAATTAAACCTTTTTATCATTATTTCTTTTTTAAAATTATAATAAAGAACCAGATAATCTTTTAAGTTAAAGGTGATTGGTTTATTTTCATAAATTGCAACCATGTTCGCATTATAAGTTTTTTGAAGATTAGTATGTTTATAAAGTTTATTAATAATTAATGAAGGTTTTTCACCTTTTTTTACCTTAATTACTATTCTTATTCCTTCCTGATCTGACTCATCTCTAAGATCTGTAATACCATCAATAACTTCACTTTTAACAAGATCTACAATTTTTTTAATTAGATCAGCTTTATTAACTTGAAACGGTAACTCAGTGATCACTATATAAGTTTGACCCTTCTCTTCTTCAATCTTTACCTTACCCCTTATTATAAATCTACCTTTACCTGTATAATAAGTTTGATAAAAATCATCAGTTAATATAAGAGTTCCATATGTAGGAAAATCTGGTCCTTTAACAAATTTAATTAATTCCTCAATTGTTGAATTTGGATTCTTGATAAGATAAATTAAAGCATCTATAGTTTCACTAAGATTATGAGGAGGAATAGAAGTAGACATGCCAACACCTATTCCTTCAGCACCATTAATAAATAGGTTAGGTATATTTGATGGTAAAACTTCTGGTTCATTCAAGCTATCATCAAAATTTGGTAAAAAATTTACAGTTTCTTTATCTATGTCTTCAAGTAATAGATTAGATATCTTTGCAAGCTTTGCTTCAGTATACCTCATTGCTGCTGGGACATCCCCATCTATTGAACCAAAATTCCCTTGTCCAATTATTAAAGGATATCTTAAAGAAAAATCTTGAGCAAGCCTAACTAAAGCATCATATACTGCAGCATCACCATGAGGATGATATTTACCAAGAACATCTCCAACTATTCTTGCACATTTTTTTGTAGAACTTTCAAAAGTTATACCTTGCTCCCACATCGACCAAAGAATTCTTCTATGAACTGGCTTTAAACCATCTCTTATATCTGGGATTGCCCTACCTATTATTACTGAAAGAGAATAAGTTATATAGGACTGTTCTATTTCATTTTGTATTTTTTTTATAATTATATTTTCATTTTTCCCCATATCCATAAATTTTACCTCGAATAAAAAGAATTAAATTTTTTACATATCAAGTTTGTCTTTTGAAATAAATGCTGCTTTATCTATTATAAAACTATATCTTAATGGTACCTCTTCTCCCATTAATATATAAAAAATTCTATCTGCTTCGATTGCATCATCTATAGAAACTTTTATAAGTCTTCTTCTTGATGGATCCATTGTAGTTTCCCACAATTGAGACGGATTCATTTCTCCAAGTCCTTTATATCTCTGGATCTCATATTTTTTATCTTTAAGATTCTTAATAAAATTTTCTTTTTCCTCATCATCATAAAGATAAATTATCTCTTTACCATATTTTATTCTATAAAGAGGAGGAACAGCAAAATAAAGATAACCCCTTGTGATAATTTCTGGCATCATTCTGAAAAAGAAGGTTAAGAGCAATGTTCTTATGTGAGAACCATCAACATCAGCATCTGCCATAATAATAATCTTATGATATCTAAGTTTACTTATGTCAAAATTTTTCCCTATATCTGTTCCAAGTGTTAAAACTATAGGTTTTAATTTATCATTATTTATAGCATCCATAAAATTTGCTTTAGATACATTTAACATTTTACCCCACAAAGGTAGGATAGCTTGAAATCTTCTGTCTCTTCCCTGTTTTGCAGAACCACCAGCAGAATCTCCCTCTACTATAAAAAGTTCTCTTAATTCTGGATTTGTCTCTGAACAATCAGCAAGCTTACCTGGTAACGCATCAGAATCAAATATTGATTTTATTTTGGTAGCTTTAGAAGATTTTTCTTGATATCTTAAATAAGCTTTCTTTAATAGATAATCAAGAATTTTTTCAAGATCTTCTGGAAATTCTTCAAAATGTAACTTTAAATTTTTTTCTAAAAATTTAATCACTATATCTTTTATATATTCATTTCCTAATTGCTCTTTTGTTTGTCCCTCAAATTCAGGATCTGGAAGCTTAACTGAAATAATCGCAACTATTCCATTTTTAATCTCTTTTGATGGTTTTATAGGAAAACTCTTATAATTATTAAAAATTTTTGACTCTTCATACTTTTTATCAAGGTAATCAGAGAGTCCTTGAATAAAGCCTTTATAATGCATACCTCCTGAATATGTTCTTATATTATTTGCATATGTATAAATAATTTCATCATCTGTTTCATTAAATATAAAAGCAATTTCAACTTCAATATCTGATTTATTAGGGTCTTTATGCTTAAAATATTCTTTTTTATAAAAAATATTTTCAGTAATTGATTTATGTCCTTTATTTAAGTGAAAAGCAAATGCTAATATTCCACCATCATTATGAAATATCTCTTTTTTCTTTAAAGGAGTATATTCAAACTCTATTTTAATATTTGAATTTAAAAAAGAGAGTTCCTCAATTCTATTTCTAATAATTTCATATGAAAATTTTATATCTCTAAATATTTCAGGGTCTGGTTTAAATAAAATCTTAGTACCATGAATATCGGTATCTCCTACAATCTTAACTTCACTCTGAGGTATTCCCCTATGATATTCTTGATACCATATTTTATCATTTTTATATACCCAAACTTTCAAATATTCACTTAAAGCATTAACAACTGAAAGTCCTACTCCGTGTAAACCACCTGAAACTTTATAAGCTTTATTATCAAATTTTCCTCCAGCAAATAACTCAGTTAGTACAAGCTCAAGAGCACTTTTTTTTTCACCATAAACTTCTATTATATCAACAGGAATACCTCTACCATTATCTTCAACTATAGCTTCATTTTTTTCATTTATTGTAACTTTAACAGTATCACAAACACCAACAAGCGCTTCGTCTATTGAATTATCAATTATTTCAAATAAAAGATGATTTAGCCCTTTTTCTGAAGAATTACCAACATACATGCCAGGTCTCAATCTAACATGTTCAAGAGATTTCAAATATCTTATATGTTTTCCATCATAAGATTTACTAAGTTCTCTTTTATCAATTTTTTCCTTCATAAAATCCCTGCTATAAATTAATTTAACTAACTTTTTGTTCTATTTTTACTTTTAAATTAGGTATTAAAAATTTAACATAATTTTTTTTTTTGTTTAGTTTTATTTTTTCAAGCTTTTATCTGATAAAATAATTGAAGCAATAAGATTTTTGAGTTTTTCTTTCATTTGAGCATCATCTACTATTTTTATTTCATCTTCTACCTCTTTTTTTAATTCATCATTAAGTTTATCAAAAGAACTCCTCTTATCATCTCTTTGAAAATACTGAGGTAGAAAACGGTATTTAATATCATAAAAATCACTTTTAAATTTTGAATTAATTCTTTTAAGAAAACGATCTTTATAAAATAAAAATTCTTGTCCCCAAATGGGGTTATCAACTGCAACATAAATAATTCCTTTATTTATATAAATAGGTTTGATATGTTCTTTTATATTTCCTTCTAATAAAGATTTTAAAAAATCGATTATTTCTTTTTCCTTTAACTTGCTTTTGAGTTTTACTTTTAGTTCATTAGGTAATATCTCAAAAAATGATTTGAATTCTTCTTTATTGTTCATTTCTTCTAAATTGGTTGAATAAAGCTCAAAATAAAAATTTTTATCAAAATTTTCTTTATTTTTCATAATTTATTATACTCTATTAAATCTCTCTATTAAGAATAATTTTTTTTAAAAAAAAGGAGTTTTAAGAATTATTCATTAAAATGATAATTTAAACTTTCTTTTATAACATTATTTTCAATAATAAAAAAATTATCAAAATTTATATCAATGAAGTATTGTTTAGAAATTTCATCAAACTTTTTTGAAGATGAAAAAAAAATTTGAGTATTATTATTAAATATTTTATTTATTATTAAACTTATCTTTCTTATATTTTCAATATCTATCTCCTGAAAATAATCATCAAAAAGAATAACTGGATAAAAACCAAATATTTCTTTATAATATGAAATTAAAGCAAAATTCAATATTATAAAAAATATCTTAAAATCTGCATAACTACCAGTTAATTCAATTTTTAAATCACTTTTTAAAAATTCAAATTTATCATTATGGATTCCTTTGTATCTTTTTAATCTAATTTCATCATCTATATAATTGTTCAGAATCTTTTTAATTAAGTATTTATCCTTCTCATTAAAATAAGAGTTATACTTAATTTTATAATCCCAATATAAATCTATTTGAGAGATATGCCTATTTAAATTTATTATAAAATCTGACCTAATTTTGGATATATCAAATATCAATTCACTTAAATTTTCATTAAGAATTAAAAATTGATCAACAATAAAGTTTCTATTATTTAAATTTTTTAAAATAATACTTTTTTTTGTATTAATTATTTCGTAATATTTTGAAATGAGTTCTTTATACTTTTCATCAATAAATAATAGAAATTTATCAAAATATGATCTCCTATTCTCAGAACTATAATAAAAATAAATCATATATCTTGAATTTAAATAAGGAACAAATATTTTTTTAAATTTCTCTCCTCCAATATAATTTAACTTCTTACCTTTGTCCTTAAAATAAATAATCTTCCTCTTTGAAAAAGAATCATCTAATTCTATTGAAAAAAATTGTTCATCTCTTTTACATATTAAATTTTCTTTTATGTTTCTAAATGATTTAAAATGATATGTAAAATAGATTAACTCAAGAAAATTTGTTTTCCCACTCCCATTTTTTCCATATATAAATATATTATTCCCAAAATTATCAATAAATATATTTTCAAAATTTCTAAAATTATAAGCAGAAATATTATTTATTTTCATTAAATATTATTAAATAAAATATTTATTTATTTACAACTACAAAAACATAGAGCAAATTGTAATTTTCATCTTGATTAAATGGTTTTAGCATAATAGTTTTTGGATTTTGATTAAACTCAAGAAGTATAAACTCACTATCAACAACTTTTAAAATATCATTTAAATTCTTATACGAAATATATAGAGTAATTGGTTCCTGCCTAAATTCACAACTCATAAAATTTTCTACATTACCAGCTTCATTACTTTTATATACTAGATGTAAGCTATCTTTATTAAAATCAAAAATAACAGTATCATCTAATGAAGAAATTAAAGGGGATAACATTTTTAACTTTTTCTTCAGTTCTTCTAAATCAAGTTTGACATTATAGTAACAATTGCTTAAAATAATCCTTTTATATTCAGGAAAGTTTGGTTCTAGAAGAAAAGATTGAATTAAAATATTATCCGCAAGCAAAATAACTTTTTTAGGAAATATTCCAAACATAATATTATCATTAGCAATATTAATTTTATTTAATATATTAAAGAACTTGTTAGGAATAATAGCTTTTATTTCAGGATCAAAATCAAATTGATATGAATAAGCAAGTCTTTTTTTATCAGTTGCAACAAAAGCAATTTTATCATCTTTCTTCTCAACAAGAATACCATTTAATGAATAATACTTATCCACATCTGAAGCTAAAAAAGATACCTTTTCAGACATCTTTTTAAACAAATTAAAGTTAACAGAAAATAATTGACTTTCTTCAAACTCGATATTCAAGTTGTATTCATCAGAAATAATTGTTTTTAATTCAAATTTAAGAGAAGTTTCTTTATTAACAGGTTTAATTTTTAATAATTCATTATTAAAAAGAGAAATTTCTATATCATCATCAGGCAAAACTTTTATTATATCAGAAAACATTTTTGAGTTAACAAGTACCTTACCTTCTTCTTTAACTTCGGCTTCTTCATTACCTTTAAAAGATATAACTGAATCTGATGCTGATATGAATAATCTATTTGCAAAAGCTTCTATTACAATATTTGAAAAAATGATTGAAGAAACTCTACTTTCAACAATTGTATCAGCAATTAATATTAAATTTTCAAGTTTGAACTTTGGAATAATAAATTTCATTAAATCCTCCACGAAAATTTATAATAATAAATAACTAATTACTTCTAAAAAAAATATATAATTATAAAAAAATTTTTCTACAATTTATATAAAACTTAATCATTTCTTCTTAAATAGTATTTTAAATATTTTTGATCAATATAATTTAAATCATAAATAGTATTTATTTTAAAATCATTTTTCCCTATACGAAATAAAATAGAAAACAATCCTAAACTTTCTCTCTTATAACCTAAAAAATATATGAAATCTTTTGAATTTCTAATTTTTTTTATAACATATACAGATTTAAAAAAATCATGCACACTATTTGATTCAATTTTATTAAATTCTTTTTCTTTTAAATTAAAATTAAATAAATAATAATCAGAATATTTATTTCCCTTAGAAAATTGATTTTCTACTAAAAAAATTAAATTTTCATCATTCATATTTATGCAAAAAAACCTCAATTTTGAGAAATCTACATTTTGTATTTTATCAACAATAAATTTCTTATGTTCATCTATATCAAATAGATAATATAATTGACTTTTATTTTCATCTATATAATAAAAATAACGATTATCAAATATTATATATGGATAATCTATATAAAAATTATTAAATTTATATACTTTTTCCAATTCATGTTTATTAATTAAAACAACTAAATTTTTATATATCAGAAAATTGTTAAAAATAAGAATATTGTTATCAGACTCTAACAGACTATTCTTTTCTTTATTACTTTTATTATCTTTAATTAAAATTTCATCCAAATTTACTTTAAAAACTATTTTTATATTTTCACCTTCAATGGTTTTCTCATTAAAAATATTAAATAAAATGTTTTTATTTCCATCTTTATAAAGTATAAATTTATTATTATAAAAAAGTAGATCTTTAATATCTCTAAATATATATTCTATGCTAACTTTTTTTCTTTGATTTATTTCATCTTTTGTAAGTGGAATTATTTTCACAAGATTATATTTATAATTTTCTTTATATAAAATATAAACAAAATTATTATTTGAAAAAATCTCAATTATTTCCGGTATAAATCCTACAGGATAAATATAATCCTCTTCTATTCCTGCTATATAAATATAATATGTTGGTTCTAAATATAAAAAAGACATTACAACAAAATTTCTATCGTATGAAAAGTGCATTTTTCTAATATATCCAGATATATTAAAAACTAACCTGTAGCCAACTTCATTTTCAACATCTTTTATCCATAATATATCATTTCCTTCATATGTTGAAAAGTAAGCAAATCTCTTGTATTCTAAATCTGGGAAATATCTTGATCTTCCAAACTCTGTAGGTCTTATAAAAAAGACAAGTTTCTCTATTTCTGGATAATAACCATAAATAAAATATCTTTCAGGCTTATCTTTAAATATAGAATTAAAAACCAAAAAATTTCCATCAATAAATAGATCGAAATCTTCGATAATATCATAAATTGAAAATAAATTTTGAGGAGAGGATTTTATAAACATAAAAATAGCAATTAATATTAATATTATAATTTTTCTCATAAATTTTTCTTGAAAGTTTATTTTAATAATTTATTTATTAATAATAAATAAAACAAAATAAAATTA